>JANNNN010000331.1:0-2729 GCA_031398555.1 Planctomycetia bacterium
CGGAATCTGCACGCCTTTGCATGGCGAAAAGTCAGTGAGAAAAATTAACGCTTCTCGCTGATCGCCGTTAATTGGTGTTTGAACGCTGGTAAGTTCGATCGGTGGGGCGAGGCTCCTGCCGAGTTGCCGCGCATGAGTGAAGGCTCACTAATATATTGACGTCGTCGAGTTGCATCCGAGTAAGGCTCGGCGGGAGCCTCGTTATCCCGATTTCACTAACGACTATCCCGTAAAGATCAGTCACGTATTTCGCGAACTTCAACGGCGTCGATTACTTCGTCATTGCGCGCCCGATTAGGCTCGAACGGCGAGTAGGAACCTGAGGTCGTGTATTGGAAAGTCGTGTGTTGAAAACTCGCAAAGGGATTGCTTTCCGGTGCACCTTCCGGTTGTGTTGTGTTTATTGAACGCAATCGCATCTGCATCAACTCAGCCGAACCGGCGAAGTAGACAAAGCCTGCGACTAGAAACAGTGAAAACTCACCCATAAAGAGTCCCCCGACGGCAAAGAGCAGCGCCATCCAGCGGCCCACTCGCGCCGCAATCTCCGTCGCACGCAATTGACCCTGACGCATGGCAAGCAGACTTCTCAACACGCGACCGCCGTCCATCGGGAACGCAGGCAACATGTTGAACAATACCAGTACCACATTAGCGATCAGCAGACTCTCGGCGAACGACAGCGTTTTCGCAAGCAATCCGGTGGGCGCAGGAAACAAACCGCCGAGGGCTAGCCCTGCGAACAAGACCGATCCAATGAAAACATTCACCGCCGGACCTGCAATCGCGATTACAAACTCTTGAATCGGTTTGTCAGGTAACCGCGCAAGTCGAGCCATTCCACCAACGATCATGAGGGTAATGTCGATTGTCTTGATACCGTAATGAGCGGCAGCGACGGCATGACCGAACTCATGTGCGAGTATGCAAGCGAAAACTGCACCGATAAACGCGGCAGCTTCGATGCCACCCGCCAAACCGCTACGAGCAGTCGCTGAAAGAGCATAGATCCCCATCAGCATCCAAAATGTCCAGTGAATGTAGACGCCGATTCCGCGAATTGAACCCAGCTTCACGCTACGAAACATGGAATGAAATTCCCTCCGAAATGAAAGTTTGAGACTAGCGGCCGTTTGTCCCGCTTTAAAACATTGAATTGATAGTTGTTATTGCAGTGGCTTAGACTTATCAGCCGGAAGGCGTTAGCCTCCGGTTACGTCGCCAACCGAAGGCTAAGCCTTCCGGCTGATCAGTCACCTATAAATTGTAGTTCACTCTTCAATTTCTCCGCGTTCCCGAAAGACTACGGCAACGAAAGCTAGAACGTAAATATGACACGTTGCGAACGTTGTAACTAAAGATGCAAATTTCGAACCAAAATCACTCGCCACGAAGCAATCCTGGCTGTACATCAATATCTAGAGGGGAAAAATCCCCGGAATCGACTTTTTCCCACGCAATGGCGCCCATGACGGCGTTGTCGGTGCACAGTTCAAGCGGCGAGATCAGCAGCTCGATTTTTTGCTTGTCTGCCATAACCTGCAAACTGCGACGCAACTCTTCGTTTGCAGCGACGCCTCCGCCGACACACAATCGCTTCAGCCCCGACTGCTTGAGTGCCAGCAGCGCCTTGGCAGTTACGCAATCGATTGCCGCACGCTGAAAACTTGCCGCCATATCGGCCCGTTGCGTGTCAGTCAGTGCGAGTGATTGAAAATCCTGTTTGCCGGTGCCGACTAAGTGATATCGCACTGCAGTCTTCAATCCTGAGAAACTTAGGTTTAACGTGCTTCGATCACCAACCATCGGCCTGGGTAAATCATAGGCCTGAGGATTTCCAAGCTTGGCTAAGCGGCTGATGTGTGGCCCACCCGGATACGGCAACCCAAGCATCACTGCGACTTTATCGAACGCTTCACCGACCGCATCGTCGATCGTACCGCCAAGATATTGCCAGCGGTTAGCAGAATGGCAACGATACAAATTGGTGTGCCCTCCGCTGACGACAAAGCCAACACATGGAAAAATGCTGTCAGTCCGACCGAGCTGGCAAGCGTAAATGTGGGCTTGAACGTGGTTAATCGATACAAGGGGTTTGTTCCAGGCCACGCACAGTGCTTTCGCGGCTGACAAGCCCACCAGCAGCGAACCAGGCAAGCCCGGCTCGATCGCTACTGCCACTGCAGCTAGATCGCGTTCCGGTTCGATACCGCTATCAGCAATCACGCTACCAATGATTGGCGCGATGCGCTCTAGATGAGCTCGGGCGGCAAGCTCAGGCACCACGCCTTGAAACTTTTCATGCACCGCGTGCTGACTAGCGACCATCGCAGCCAACACGTCGTGATTTCGAGTGATAACTGCGGCAGCGGTTTCATCGCAAGTGGTTTCTATAGTGAGAATTGTTTTCACTAAAGCTTGCCCAGCGGCTGGTGCTGTGATGCACAGTGAAAAGCGCCTCGACCCCAAATGAGGTCTGTAGCGTCCAGTGGAACGATTTTTCGATCGGGCAGCAATTGCTCGAACAAGCGGATCGCAGCGTGATCGGTCGCATCGGATTGAAACGTCGGAACGATCACAATGCCGTTTGCGAACAGAAAATTACAGTAGCTTTCCGGCACGCGTTCTTGATTGATGTATCGCGGCGGCGGTGTTGGCATCGGGTGGACGTCAATTCGCGTTCCGTCGACAAGTGTCGCGCTGCGAAGAATACGAAGATTTTCAGAAAG
>JANNNN010000336.1:0-6173 GCA_031398555.1 Planctomycetia bacterium
TTGATTGAAAAACCGGGCGGCTCGCGCCGACACCGCTACAAAACAAACACAAAGTGAGTGACATTGGGCGGTACTCCTACGCTACTCGAATTTCGCCCCCGTTCGAGTACGCGTACAAGTACCGTTTCACTGAGTTGAGTAGGATTTCGCAGCCTTGCATACTGGCGATCGGGATCCGCCCTCGGCATTTGCGCGGCCATCGCGGCAGTGGCTCTCCTCCCAATCCTCTGATACAATTAAGCATGTCCGGACGCCTTCGCATCGCGAGAGGAGCTTCACCGGCTGCAACAGACGGACGGAAGCACGGGCATGGATCCAGACAAGAATACACCGGTGTCGCAATACGCGCTGGCTTATGCTGAATGCATTATTGCGACCTTGCGAGAGCCTTTTTTAGTCCTCGACAAGAGCTTGAGTGTCCGCACGGCTAACGCCGCCTTCTATCGGGATTTCCACGTCTCGAAAGAAGAGACCGAGGGTCGGTTTATTTATGAATTGGGCGACGGCCAATGGGACATCCCTCTGCTGCGGACGTTGCTGGTCGAAGTGCAAAGCAACAGTCATCCCGTTGAAGATTTCGAGGTTGAACACACCTTCAGGGCTATCGGTCATAGGAACATGCTGCTCAACGCCCGCGGGTTCCCTTCAGAAAGCAACAACCCGGAATTTATCCTGCTTTCCATCGAAGATGGCACCGACCACTGGCGTGCCGAATCCGCCATAAAAGACTCCGAAGTCCGCTACCGGCGGCTCTTTCAGATGGCCAAGGATGGCATCCTCATCCTCGATGCCGACCACGGCAAGGTCATCGACGCCAACCCATTCATGACGACCTTATTGGGCTATTCGCACGACGAGTTCTTGGGCAAGGAGCTGTGGGAGATAGGCCTATTCCGAGACATTGAAGAAAACCAGGCCGCGTACCGGGAACTGCAAGAAAGGGGCTACCTCCGCTACGAGGATATGCCGCTCGAAACCATTAATGGGAAGAAGGTCGAAGTCGAATTCGTTAGCAATGTCTACAAAGAGAACGGTTACAAAGTTGTTCAATGCAACATTCGTGATATTACCGAACGCCGGAGGGTAGAACGGGAGTTGGCGAAGGCCCTGGGCTATGCTGACGACATCATTGAGACCTTGCGAGAACCGTTCGTGGTTCTCGACGACGACCTGCGGGTGAAGACGGCGAACCGTTCCTTCTACGACTCCTTCAAGGTGTCAAAAGAGGAAACGGAGGATTGTTTACTGTACGAGTTGGGTAACGGTCAGTGGGACATCCCCGGACTGCGGACGTTACTAGATGAAGTGCTTTCCCACAACAAGTCGGTACATGACTTTGAAGTCGAACACTCTTTCCCGTCTCTCGGCCGAAAGACTATGCTGCTTAATGCCCGGCCGTTCCCTCCCGATTCCAAACACCCTGAGCTAATTCTACTCGCCGTCGAAGATGTTTCTGCCTTGCGCGAGCGAGCCGATGAGTTGGCCGAAGCCAGCCGCCAAAAGGACGAGTTTCTGGCAACGCTGGCACACGAACTGAGAAACCCACTCGCCCCGATCCGAAACGCCGTCCAGTATCTCGGCATGGATAACTTGCAAGAATCAGACGTGACAACGGCGAGAGATGTTATCGAACGGCAAGTGAAAATCATGGTCCGGCTCATCGACGACCTCCTCGACGTGTCTCGCATCAGTCGTAACCAATTGGATCTCCGCAAGCAACCTATTGAATTGGCGAGAGTGGTGGAAAGTGCTGTGGAGAGTAGTCGACCACTAATCCAGCAGTGTGGTCACGAACTCACTATCAGTTTGCCGCCCGAGCCGATCCATCTGGACGCCGATCCCATCCGGCTAGCCCAGGTCTTCTCGAACTTGCTGAACAACGCTGCTAAGTACACCGAGCCGCAGGGCCGAATTTGGCTAACCGCTGAACGGCAAGGGAGTGATGCTGTCGTCAGCGTCCGAGACAACGGCATCGGTATCCCCGCTGAAATGCTGTCAAGCATCTTTGACTTGTTCACGCAGGTTGATCGGTCGCTGGAACGGTCGCAAACTGGACTGGGCATCGGTCTATCGCTGGTGCGAAGACTTGTCGAAATGCACGACGGCACGATTGAGGCTCGCAGCCACGGACTCGGTCAAGGCAGCGAATTTGTGGTCCGTATGCCGGTTTTTATTCAGTCGTCCCCAGAGCCGCCGAAGAGTGAGAAGAAAATGACATCCATCCTGAACAAGTGTCGTATTCTGATCGTGGATGATAATAAGGACTCGGCGAACACATTGGCGATGTTGTTGCGGCTCAAAGGCAACGACATTCGCACCGCTTACGACGGTATCGAGGCAGTGGAAGCAGCAGAGTCGTTCCACCCCGAATTGGTGCTGCTGGACATCGGACTTCCCAAACTTAATGGCTATGATGTCGCCCGCCGCATTCGTCAGCAGCCATGGAGCCGGGACGTGATCCTGGTTGCGCTGACCGGCTGGGGGCAAGATGACGATAGACGTCGTTCGCAGGAAGCAGGGTTCCATTTCCACATGGTCAAGCCGTTAGAACTTGCGGCGCTTGAAAAATTGCTGGCCGAACCGTCGCTGAAGCCAGTGTGACAGACAATGCGAAATTAAACCGGTTACAAAAACGATTCGCATTAATACCGTATGGAAATAGCGAAGAGAAGATCAAGTGGGATGGATGGCAGGAGACCACGAATGAGTAAGAAAGCTTGGGTTGGACTTGGTGGTGTCGGCTGCGCGGTGCTCCTGGGTTTGGTCGCGTTTGCATTTCCGAAAGATCGCCCGCCCACGCTGAAGCCAATCAGCTTAGTGGCTGCTTACAATCATGATGCTGGAGCGTTTAGCCAAGGTCTAGTGGTCCACGATGGAGAGATGTTTGAGGGAACCGGACAATATGGCAACTCGGACTTGCGAAAAGTCGAGTTGCAAACTGGCAAGGTCCTCCAAAAAATTCCGTTGGCAAAAGAGTATTTCGGAGAAGGAATCACTCTGCTGAAAGGTAAGATCTATCAGTTAACCTGGCGTGAGAATAGCTGCATCGTTTATGACCAGGCAACACTTAAAACCACCGCAACATTTCGTTACACCGGAGAAGGCTGGGGGCTGGCGAATGATGGCAAGTATCTGTATCTCAGCGATGGCACACCCACTGTTCGAGTCATTGACCCAGTTAAGTTTGATGTTGTCAGGCAGATCCGTGTTCACTCGGGGCCTCGAAAAATCGAAAAGCTGAATGAGCTAGAATTCGTCAACGGTGAATTGCTCGCCAACATTTGGTACTCAGATCACATTGCTCGTATTTCACCGAAAACAGGCGAAGTTCTTGGATGGTTGGATGCGAGTCAGCTTTATCCAGCCGCGCAGCGTCCCAGTCGCGAACATGTTCTTAACGGTATCGCCTTTGATCAAGTGTCTGGCAAGCTCTATCTAACGGGCAAGAACTGGCCGCAACTGTTTGAAGTGCAGATGCCCAAGTGACTGCAACTGGGGTAGCTGGTTTTGTAAAAAACCGGAAATCTGGACATCGACCTAGTGCTCTGTCCAGATTCGATTTTAGGGTTTGCGCCACTCTGCAGATCGCGTTATCGAGGTTCCGCGTCTGAGTGCAATTGTGACGTTAATTCACAGGTGACTTATCAGCCGGAAGGCGTTAGCCGGCGTTAGCCTCCGGTTGAAGACCTAACCGGAGGCTAACGCCTTCCGGCTGATAGGACCAAACCAATGCTAGAGTCCAGCCCTTTTGGCGTACTGCAATCGAACCCTGGGCGTAGAGCGATGAAGGGGAAGGGCGTTCCTTAGAACCAGCCAATTTATGCCGGTCGCGCCCGGCAACGACCGCAAGCCTCGGATGAACCACATACGATCACCCGCCTGATTGACGACGCTTCAATTCGTTGGCCGAGATGATGTCAGGACCTTTGCCGGCTCGTTTTTCATACATTCCATCGCCGGCTTTGACGTACTTTGTAAAACCCTTGTCGCTTAGATTCTTATCGCTCAGTCTTGATTTACTTTTTGAGTCGGACCAAGTGCCGGTAATCGATGGAATCGACAAGCAGCGACGCACTGGTTGTCCCGAGTCTGGATGCTTAGTCAGCGGCGGATCGTTGAGTCCTTGCAAGATCTCAAAGGTCTCACCGTCTTGGTCGTCGTCCCGAATGACTTCATAGACATAGATTGGCATAGTGCATTTGAGCTGAAGTGACTAAGGGTCGATAGATGCATCAAGAATGGATACATGTCTACCTCCATCGTTCACCAAACGGCGATGGAAAGCAAGAGGCATTTTTAATTCGTTGGAGGTGATATCATGTCAAGTTCACGTTAGAATGCCGGCAATTAGAAGCTGCCTGAGTTGAAGTTCCTAAGGTTTTTCAAAATGTTTTTCTCCCGATCGCTGGCACTGCTGTGCCTATTGCTGAGTTCCTCACTAAGTGTCGCAGAGGCTCGCCACTTTAAAGTTGGTTTTGCGAAGTGCGACATCACTCCCGAGCGACCGACGCCGATGTGGGGTTATGGCGAGCGACATGCGGCGCTATCGATTGGCGTTCACGATCCGTTATTTGCAAAAGCGGTGGTCATCGATATTGGCACTGAAAAACTGGCAATCGTTGGGCTTGACCTCGGCCGATCGCCCACCGATGCGATGATGCTTCGTATTCGCGAAGCCATCAAAGATCATTCAGGAGTTGGGTTGATCATGATCTCCGGTTCGCATACGCATCATGGTCCAGTGATCGAATTGCTGGACGAGCCTGGCAAAGGTAAGGGAAGCTTTGACGATGCCGTGGCTTACTCTCGCGATTTGGAAGCGAAGCTCATCGCAGTGATTGATGCAGCCGCTGCCGATGTTCGCGATGCAAAGATTGGCTGGGCAGCCACACCGGTGGCACTGAATCGCAATCGTCATTCGAAGCTTGAACCGAAGCCCGTCGATAACGAACTGGCAGTCATTCGATTTGACGATCTTGCTGGACAGCCAATTGCGATCGTCGTTAACTTTGCGGCGCATGCAACGATGCAGCCTGCAGGTGACCTGCGATTCTCAGCCGATTGGCCGGGCCAAATGATGACGGCTGTCGAAAAGCAACTGAAGTCGAACTGCGTCTTCATGCAAGCTGCGGCTGGGGATATGTCTGTTCAGCCACCAGCAGATACTCGGGGGATCGAAGCGTTTGGAAAAGCGATGTCCGCGCACGTTTGTGGGCTGTTCACAACTATAAAGACTAGCGCACCCGAACGGCCTCGCCTTGAACATAAAGAAGAAGTGTTTGAGTTTAAGACACGGATGCCGATGAGTAACCCGCTTACGGCCATCGTGTTCAGCAATGCCTTCTTCCCCGAGTTGGCAGCGGCTTCAATGACTGAGGATCTCAAACATGATCTGATCCATCCGCGACTGACCACCATTCTCATTAATCGCGAGCTAGCTCTTATTGGTGGATCGGGCGAGTTCTTTTGTCAGCACGCGATGCGGTTGAAGGAACGATCGCGAGCCGCGGAGACTTTTTTCTTCGGATACTGCAACGGCCACCACATGTACTTTCCAACCATCGAAGCAGCAGCCGTGGGAGGCTACGGCGCGGACCCGGCCGTCAGTTGGGTCGAACTGGGTGCTGGTGAGCAGATGATGAACCAGGCACTTATTCACATCTATACGATGCTTGGCAAGTTTAATGTCAAGCTACCTTTCTAAATTCAATTTGACATTTGCAATTGGTTGTTTTTTGATCCCCAAAAGTCGGGTATTCGCTGGTTTTCGCTGTGCGGTCAGTTTTTCGGTTTTGGTGGGTGGCTTCTGCCGAGTGCGACCGTTCACTGCAGAAGTTATTAAGTTGGTCGCGCCCGGCAGGCCCGGCAGGAGCGACCCACTAAGTATCCATTTACTAAAAATGAACAGAATTCGGTGGCTATCAAGCCGTTTGGGTCAGGAAGATATTGAGCGTTTTCAAGGTCGTTCCTATACTGACGGGCTTCGAAATGTAAAATCTTGCGCCGATCCGAGCAGATAAAAACTAATTGGAACAGAACCGCCGGTGGTGGTTTTAGGGAATGGAACGATGAAAAGCGAACGTCGACACGACCTTCAGAGCAACGAATTAGCCCACTCCCTTGGTACAGGCATCGAAAAGGTGCAACCGTTTGTACAATATATTGTCGGCGGC
>JANNNN010000339.1:0-1906 GCA_031398555.1 Planctomycetia bacterium
GTCGCCAGAACGAAGAACGGTTCGGCCAATCGATAGGTCGTACCACCCACAGTGACTTCATGCTCCTGCATCGCTTCCAGGAGGGCAGCTTGGGTTTTGGGTGGCGTGCGGTTGATTTCGTCGGCAAGCACCAACTGCGCAAAAATGGGGCCGCGCTCGAAAATCAATTGACGATGTCCGGTTTCCGATTCTTGAATGATGTCGGTGCCGGTGATGTCGGCCGGCATCAGATCGGGTGTGAATTGGATCCTGTGAAACGTCAGGCTCATCGATTCCGCAAACGAGCGAATCATTAGTGTTTTGGCTAAGCCTGGTACGCCTTCAAGCAAGCAATGACCACGAGCGAGCATCGCAATTAGCAGTTGTTCGATGACTTCTTCTTGGCCGACGACCGCTTTGGCAACTTGATTTCTAACGGCTTTACAAGCGGTTCGGAGTTGTTCAGCTTGTTCGATATCCAGCTTGTCTTGTTCAGCTGGGTTGGCTACTGCGACTGGTTCTTTTCCCGACAAGCTGCAACTCCTGAGCGGATGTGAATGGATATGTAATCGCCCATTATACATGCTCTGCGCCGAAAGTAGTCAACCGTTTCCGCTAGGCCTCGTAGCTGGGTTTGTAAAAACCCGGATGAGGCACAAAGTACATTACCATGTGCGGATTCTTACGAAACCAGCTACAACTTCGCGAGGTCCGGTTTCTTACGAAACCAGCTAACTGTGGCAGAAGGTCGTGGCAGACGCTGCCAGCGTCTGCGGATAGGGTCGCATCCGGCAGATGCGACCCACGGGAAGGACAGGACGGACGCTAGCAGCGTACTCCTCGTCAGCCACGGTTAATGCACGGAAGTCGAAACTGAGCGCGAGATCGCTTCGCTACCGTTGCGGCTCGGACCGGCTTCTTCCAAGGCGTTGATAAGCTGCGTTTGCGTGATGGTATCTCTCAACACGATCGGTTCCGCGTCGGGCGGATAAATAGCCAACAGTGGAATCGAAGTGCTGCCCAGTTCCTCGAGCTTTTTATCGATATGCGGCGAGCTTTCCGATTTGTCGGCAAGCATGGTAATCACATTGTTCTGTTTACACACTTCCGCAACCTTCGAGCGATCGATGGCAAATCGCATATTTGTCTGACAAGTTGCACACCATCGCGCGGTGAATTCGACCATGACGGTTTTCCCTTCGCGACGATACTCGGCCAATTGCGCCTCGTTGTAATCTTCCCATGGCAAGTAATGCTTGGTCGGGCCAAAGTACATGAACCCAACGAGCGCTGAAAGCGCGACAGTGCTAAGGCCAACGCCCCAAGCCTTGCGAATCTGCCAAGCATCGGAATAAGGTGGAACTCGGCCGATCATCCAGCAAGCAAACCAGACGCCGATAAGCAATATCAGTGTTGCGATGCGATACTCTGGATTCACGATTTGCACGAGGTAAACGACCGTAAGCAACAGTGGAAAAGCCAAGACTTCTTTCAGAGTCTCCATCCACACACCGGGCTTTGGAAGGAATTTGACAAACCCTGGATAAGCACAAAGCGCTAGATAAGGCATCCCAAGTCCCAAGCCCAGCGTGACGTAAAGTGTGACAATGCTCAACGGAGAAAGACTGAGTGTCAATCCAAACAACGCACCCAGGAACGGACCAGAGCATGGCGTCGCTAAGACAGTCGTTAGAATTCCTTTCAAGAACGCGCCCAGGTGTCCTTCTTTCTCCATGAGCGCACCGGATTTGCTCGACGTGGCAAATCCTGGAATTGGAATCTCCCAAACGCCCAAGAAGCTAAGCGCCATGGCGAAAACCAACATCGCAAGTCCAACTTGGAATTCGAGACGTTCGAATTGCTGCCCCCAACCGAAAGCTTGGCCATAGAAAATCTTGGCGGCAATGGTTGCAGCGGCAAGAATCAA
>JANNNN010000292.1:0-4403 GCA_031398555.1 Planctomycetia bacterium
ATCGGCTAAACGCGTCGCACTTAACGAACTGGCTCAGCAGTCGACCGAAGTTGCGATGACCTTGGCTCAGCGCATCGTCGGACGTGAAGTGAAAGCGGCCGACCACCAAGGCATGATTCAAGACATGCTCAAGCAGTTGCCAAGCAAGAATTAGTTTTTAGCAGATAGTTTCCCGCAAACCCGCGTTAGCTTTAAACGAACCCGCGTTAGCTTAAAACGAATTAGTATGGCCGAGCAAACACAACACCCAACTGCACTCGATGGCGACGAACAACAAGTCGGCGCGCTCTACGCCAAGGCTCTTTTGGCGGCGGCGGGCGGAAACACCGACGAAATCGTTTCCCAACTCGAATCAGTCGTGAAGGATTGCTTGGACCGCTTCCCAGCTCTTGAGCAAGCACTCGGTTCGCCGAACATCGCTCAAGAAGAAAAAGAAGCCATGCTGGATCGAATCTTCGGCGGCAAGCTCGATAAACTACTGCTGAATTTTATCAAAGTGCTTTGCCGTCGCGGTCGCGCCGAGTCGTTACGCGCGGTCCAAGTGACTGCTTCAATGCTTCGCGATGAGCAACTTGGACGTTTGCACGTTCAAGTTACGACCGCTCTCGCATTGGATGACGCCCAACGAAATGCGATTCGCGCTCAGCTAAAAACGGCTTTCGGTAAAGACGCTGTGCTCGAAGAGAGTACGGAGGCAAGTTTGCTGGGTGGAATCGTTTTGCGAATTGGCGACAAAGTGTACGACGGCAGTGTTCTCGGCAAAATGCAACAACTGCGGCAATCGGTTCTCTCAGGCGTTCAGCGGTCGATGCGCACGAGCTTCGATTCACTTGTCTCGTCGTAGTGCACCCGATTTAGATTTTAGACATTTATATTTTTGATAATTCCTTTCAATCAACATAAGTTTTTGGGGTCGGCCATGAAGTTCAACTCGGACGAAATCGCCTCGGTGATTCAAAAAGAAATCGAGACGTTCGAGAGCAAGATGGACGTCCGCGAAGTCGGTACGGTCCTCGAAGTCAGCGACGGTATCGCGCGGGTATACGGCTTGTCGGGCGTGATGTCCGGTGAAATGGTGCAATTCCCCAGCGGCGTTATCGGTCTTGCGTTCAACCTCGAAGAAAACTCCGTTGGGGTGATCATTCTTGGTGACTACCTAACGATCAGCGAAGGCGACGAAGTCAAATCGCTCGGCAAACTGCTCAGCGTTCCAGTCGGTAACGGCGTGATCGGCCGCGTGCTCGATCCGCTCGGAAACCCGCTCGACGGTCGCGGCCCAGTCGAATCGACTGAGCAACGTCCTGTGGAAGTGATCGCCACCGGTGTGGCCGAACGTCAACCCGTTCACGAACCACTGCAAACAGGGATAAAGTGTGTCGACGCGATGACACCAGTCGGTCGCGGTCAACGCGAATTGATCATCGGTGACCGTAAAACCGGAAAGACCGCTGTCGCCATCGATGCGATTCTGAATCAAAAAGATACCGGCGTTAAGTGCTTCTACGTCGCGATCGGCCAAAAGGACTCATCGGTTGCCCTCGTGATCGAAGCTCTTCGCAAATACGGCGCGATGGACTACACAACGGTGATCGTAGCCGGTGCTAGCACGCCCGCTCCTATGCAATACATCGCTCCCTACTCCGGTACCGCGATGGCTGAATACTTTATGTTCAACGGCCAGCACGCATTGATCGTTTATGATGACTTGAGCAAGCAAGCCGTGGCCTACCGTCAACTTTCCTTGTTGATGCGTCGTCCGCCAGGCCGCGAAGCGTTTCCCGGGGACGTTTTCTACTGTCACAGTCGTCTACTCGAACGATCCGCCAAGCTGTCAAAAGAACTCGGTGGCGGATCGTTGACAGCTCTTCCGATCATTGAAACACTCGAAGGTGAAGTTTCGGCTTACATTCCGACGAACGTGATTTCGATTACCGATGGACAGATTTATCTGCAACCTGACTTGTTCTTCTCTGGTATTCGTCCAGCGATGAATGCCGGCATTTCAGTTTCTCGCGTGGGTGGTGCCGCTCAAATCAAAGCGATGAAGAAAGTCGCTGGTGGTTTGCGTCTCGACTTGGCTTCTTTCCGCGAGTTGGAAGCGTTCGCTCAGCTCGGTACCGACCTTGACCCAGTCACACAGGCGCGTCTTGACCGCGGTTACCGAATGGTTGAGTTGCTGAAGCAGTCGCAGTACGCACCGATGAGCGTCTACGACCAAACGATGAGCATTTACGCCGCAACGCGTGGTTTCATGGACGATGTTCCCGTAAAGAGCGTTCGCGACTTTGAAACCAAATTCCTTCAGTTTATGCGTGATCGCAAGAGCGACATCATCGCAAAAATGAAGGACACCAACGACTTGACCGCCGAAGTCGAAGCCGGCATCCGCGCCGGTCTCGAAGAGTTCAAGAAGGGCTACAAACCCGTCGTAGCTTAACCGTAGCATAGGCTTCCAGCCTGTGAGAATTTCAAATTTCAAATTTCAAATCTGAGATTTGACAATAATAAAAGACGTAAACTTGACGATTCGGTTCAATTAAGGACCTTTGATTCCATGGCCAACACTCGAGCGCTGGACAAGCGACGAAAATCGATTCGAAACATCCGCAAGATCACGCGGACAATGGAGTTGATCGCTACTGCGCGGTTCAAGAAAGCCATGGATCGCGCTGCGGCAGCGAACGACTACACGCAGCGCATCACGCAAATCGTTAAAGATTTGGCCGCTGCTGGTTTGGAAGTTTCGCATCCACTGTTGGCCGAACGACCCATCGTCAAATCTTCCACGATGCTAATGCTGACCAGTAACCGCGGCTTGTGCGGTGGTTACAACGGCTCTGTCATTCGCGCCGCGATGTTGCGCCGAACTGAATTGGGTGAAGGCGAAAAGCGTTTCGAGATCAGCGGCAAGCGCGGGATCTCGGCGATGAAATTTCGTAACATCAATATCGACGAATCTTACTTGCAGTTCGAAGATCGTCCGGCTTTTGAAGAAGTTTCGATCATCGCCGATCGCTTGATGGAAGAATTCACTTCGGGTCGCATGGATCGACTGGAAGTTGTCTACACCAAGTTCATTAGCATCTCGAAACAGCTTGCTGTCTCAGAAACCTTGCTACCATTTTCACAACCCGCGGATGTAACCACTGGATCGGGTACGGCCGGTGGCGCTGGTGCGAACGCGGACTATGAGTTCCTTCCGTCGGCCAGTTCGATCCTTGAAGAGGTTGTGCCTGCAAGTTTCCGCGCGAAACTGTTCAAGTGTTTCTTGGATGCTGCGGTCAGCGAACAGATCGCTCGTATGGTGGCAATGAAGAGTGCCACTGAAAATGCCGGCGACATTATCAAGCAGCTATCGCGAACTTACAATCGCGCTCGCCAGACAAAGATCACACAAGAAATCATGGAAATCATCGGCGGCGTCGAAGCCCTCGAAAACTAACGTAAGCGGTACCCAATCCGAAGCCCAAGCGAGTGGGAAACCACTAACCCGAAGCGTCAGCGAGGGGAACCCGCTCTGAATCGCAACCAAAACCTACAACTCCCCACACGAAACAAATACCTGACTGTCGAAAGCACCCTTCCCTCGCTGATGCGTCGGGTTCGTGAAACAGACAGAAGCCCCTGGCTGACGCTTCGGGTTAGTAAAAGCAAAACGAAGTCCTCGCTAACGCGTCGGGCTACCAAACACAGCTAAACTTTAAGAACAACCTCTGAGGATAAACCGATGTCGACAGCCACAGCAACCAATGTGGGCCGAATCACCCAAGTTATCGGCTCGACTTTTGATGCAGAATTTTCTGACGGCCACTTGCCGCCGATTTACAACGCGGTGCAAATCACCGCAAACGAAAAAGGTATCAAGATCGACTTGACCGGTGAGATCCAACAGCATCTCGGGGGCAATCGTGTTCGCTGCGTGGCGCTAGGTAGCACCGACGGTCTGCGTCGTGGTCTCGACTGCGTCGATACTGGCAAGCCGGTTTCGGTTCCCGTCGGCAAGAACATTCTCGGTCGCGTGTTCAACGTGCTCGGCAAACCGGTGGATAAGCGTGGCGATGTCCAAGCCGATGACTACTGGTCGATCCATCGTCAAGCTCCGCAGATCGATCAGTTGTCGACCAACACGGAAGTTTTCGAAACGGGTATCAAAGTTATTGACTTGCTGACCCCGTTCGTGCGCGGTGGTAAAGCTGGTCTGTTCGGTGGTGCCGGTCTCGGTAAGACAGTTATTTTGACTGAGTTGATCGCTCGTATCGCCAGCTCCCACGGTGGTTACTCCGTGTTCGCAGGCGTGGGCGAACGCACTCGTGAAGGAACTGACCTTTGGCTGGAAATGCAAGAAACTGTAATCGGTGCAACGGGCCGGATGGTTATCGAACAAACTTGCATGGTGTTCGGCC
>JANNNN010000426.1:0-4264 GCA_031398555.1 Planctomycetia bacterium
GTTAATCGAAACGGCCGATGCACACAGCAAAGTTCTGACCTTTACTTACAATGAAGTGGGTAGCCGCGCGTCGACGTATGCACCGCATGGTTTTACCAGCTACGACCGGGATGCCAACGAGCGACTGACAGAACTCGTCAATCCACGCTCGCAGGGAACGACATTGGCCTATGACGCAGCCGATCGAACGACTCTGTCTCGGCTAGCCAACGGCAATCGCTCCAGTCTCACATACGACAACGCCAACCGCCTTACAAAGGTCGTGAATCTCAAGAGTACTGGTGTAACGATTTCGAGTTACGAGTATGCGCTAAACGCCGTGGGTAACCGAACCAGCGCTAGGGAAAACGGCACTGACATTGTCAATTGGCTACCTGACTCGTTGCAACAATTGCAAAGCGATATTTACTTATCGAGCAGCGGGCTGACCTTGAGCTGGACGCGGATGATTCTCGATCAGTGGGATGCGTTTACGCTGGCGAACTGGGACGCCATCACGCTAGACTCGACGTTAACCATCATGGCCGGTTCATCCGGCGTCAGTTACGATGCGTCAGGTAACCGGCTAGTACACACAGATGAAGATACCGCCGCAACGACCACTTACACGTACGACGACAATAATCGCTTAACAACAGCTGAGGATGTAAGCGGTGTTACTACTTACACCTGGGACGCGAACGGTAACCAACGAACGATTGAAGATCCGTCGAACGACATCACGACCAACACTTGGGATGGCAACAATCGGCTAGTGCAGGTAGAGCATCCAGACAGCACGGTTGTGAGTTACGTGTACAACGCCGATGGTCTGCTGATGCAGAAAGACGATGGCGTTGCGATCACTCGCTATGTATATGACGGCAACAACCTCATACTTGAGACCGACGACACGGGCACAGTGGAAGCGGAGTTCACTTACATTCCAGCTGAATACGCCAAGGTGCTCAGCCAGCACCGCGACGGAGATTCAAGCTACTATCAATTCGATGGGATTAATAATGTCCGTCAGCTAACTGACGCTTCACAGGTCGTGACCGACGAATACTCCTTCGAGGCTTTCGGTAAACTCCGCAACTCGACCGGCAGCACCGCAAACTCCCAGCAGTATAAAGGCCACTACCTCGCCTATCACCTCGATGCTGACCGCGGTCCCGACGAACAATATGCACTGCATCATCGTAACTACGATCCCAAGTCCGGCACATTCACTTCCGCTGATCCGGCTGAGGACGATCTCAACCTCTATCGATGTGTCAGAAATAATCCCGTCAATAGGGATGATCCGAGTGGGTTGGAGGATCCGATCACAGTCCTTCGCTCGGTTCCACGCGGCAAGGAGAAAGTCGTCGAGGAAGAGGTGTCGAGGGCAGAGGTAGAGAATAGCGCTATACCAGAAGATATACCGAAGGGCAATTTGCCGGGAGGCGGAGCAGCAATAGGAGCATCGACGCAAGAACAGCAAATATTTAATGCGAAGTGGGAGAAGCTGTTTGAGTACATGTATCGATATGAACAATTTGGATTTAAAGGATTCACCGGAAGCGAATACGATGAATTTTACGCACTTATCAGAGCCTATCATAAGGACCAGGTAGTACAAAATCACTTTTTGAATAGAAGTGCTGAGAGCTTTTGGGGTAGATTTGCTGCCGCCATTGAAATTCAAATTATGCTAATAGTTAGTGGACAAGATGAAGACTTCAATCAAGCCGCCGGCGCGGCAGTTGCCGCGGGCGGTGGAGTTAAAGGTGCTAGGCCACGACGATCACTGGAACGGAAAACAGGAAAGTACCTGAAATTGCAAGACCATGTTGCATTAGACCAAGTCCATGGCTCTGGCAATGCTCCGGGTATTTTTGAGATTGGTTCCCGCGCAAAGTCCTCCGCAGTAGTTCGTAAGCAGCTTTCAGATGGTAGGTTGCGTGAATTCGTCTATCTTCCTGACGAAGGTATTCTTGCAATAAATAAACAATATGCCTATCAACGAACTGGACCGGGCTTTTACGGAAGTGACGGCTCAGCTCACTCTACAATACGATCATCCTTGCCGGACTCGAAATCAGTTGTTGCAGGAAACATACGACTACTGGGGAACGGCAAGTACGTTACCGACGAGATTAGCGGGCACTATGGGGAGAATTGGACCAATGATATTCAGATGAAGTTTGAACAATTCATGAAACAGCAGGGGTTTGAGGTGGAACATGTTGCTTTCAAACGGTAATGGTTGGTGTTCGAGAGTCTTGCGGAAGCCTGAACGCCCCGTCGTTGAGTGGGTTCGGTTAGGTGGATTAGGCAATCCCGAATGTTCGATTGGGCTGTTACGCAATGGAGCATGGGTAGTTGATACGGCCGCTGGGCTTGCAGACCTTAACGAAAGCGAATCATTAACATTTGTATTACGCTTGTTGTTGTTGCACACTTCCGAAATTCGAGAGTGCCTTGGCTCTTTTCTCCACGAAGCTGACCTTGACCCTAACCTGGTAAATTCATTTCCTTTCGTTCGACTACTTATGCGTGGCGTCGAGAGAGGCGGATACTGGGCTGAACACTCCATTGAATGGATAGAACAAGTAACTATTGATGATCAAGAACGACTCACAATGGTCGATGGCTTAAAGCAAATCGAAAGCAACAAAGATAATAGTCAAAAACTTCGGCACAAAGCCATGAAGCATCGAATTAGACTTGAACGCGACGCTAAATAAAACGGCAAGTTGAGAAAAGACGGAAAAGTCATGGACAGGCTATTTGTTACGGGCCGACGTGTGGTCGCATTGTTGACCGAATTGTGACTGTAGGGATTTTTGGTTACTCAGTGGGAAAGGTGACCGAATTGTTGAAAATTCTGGAGCAGCAGCGCGCTGGTTGCTATGTAGTTCGATTTATCGACGGCTGAATCGTGGTCGTAGTCTTACTCCGGCGGATCGGCCTCTTTCAGCTTCCGACATTTGATTCCGCTGGAGTCAGCTCCTAGATGATGAAGGCGTCGCGCGAGCTGGCTCTTGCGTAAAAAAGTGCGATCGCTCCAGTTGTTACGGGCCGAATTGTGGTCGCATTTTTGACCGAATTGCTACTGTAGAGATTTTGTGGCTCTCTTGGGGTTGGTTGACCGAATTGTTGAGAATGCTGGAAACGCCGTCGTGATCTGACGGTTAGTTCGATGTATCGTTAACTAAATTATAGTCGTACCATTCTGATGCGTAGAGTATTCAGGTGCTCTGAGTAGATTCTGTTCGAATTGAATCGCTGACATTGGACTATGTCTCACGAAGGGAACCTTTACGATCTGTGATGGGTGCGGCCCGGCTGATGCGCGGTGACGGTTTGGGGTTTTCACGGTTTAGTAGATCAAAAGATCATTGAGGGTCGGTTTTGAGATTAGCCACTTATCATAGACTTTGCTCCGGATTTTACTTAATAGTATGCACCGCAGCAACATAACTCGCTGTGCACCTGCGCAGTGAAATCGAAATCGTTCAATCGCTTGATAAACGGGAACTTGGCGAATTGAAGATTCGATACAACTCGTTTTCGATGGCGCTCATTAAGTTCGCCGTCGAGGAGGAATCCATGGAAGTACCTGTATGAAGTCGAGGCCCTGAACCATGATCAGGTCTATGTTATTAAAATTATCGCTTCAACTGAAGCGGTGAGCTTTGAGACCCACTACGGTTTCATTGCGTCACGCCTATACTAACTTGCAAAGTTTCTCAAACTGTGTCCGCGCTATTGCAATTCGATAACGGTGAAGTCTAAGATTTGACGTGCGTGAGTGGGCTCCGTTTGAAAAGAACTACAGGCGTGGGGTGGTTGGATGAGTCATCAGCCTTGTTGCGGTTGCCCGGTAACGATCATCAACCCGCCTGACTTTGGTCATGCACTGCGGATGGCACTGCGACCGACCTATCCAGCGAGCTTGCCGTGGCCGCTTGATCCTGGGATTTCTTTCCCACGTGTGGTGACTGGCAGCTATGCAGCTTGGCAAGATACGGCTTTGGGCTGTGCACCGGAGAGTCACGGATGGCAGCCGCGATTTCCGATTAGCCGAGGCATGCCGCTGCAGCGTTTCGCGCAGTATCGCAACCAGGGTCTGAACTTTGCTGCCGATGAGATCCTGCGGCTATTCAGCCAAATACTCTATCCGGTTCCTGGCATTTGGATTGGGCCGGTGCGAGTGCATTTACCATCGGGTAATGTACTGCTGCAACTGCCAGCGCCACTGTGTGGTCCGCTCGATGCGATTCCGGTATTCACCTAT
>JANNNN010000450.1:0-1024 GCA_031398555.1 Planctomycetia bacterium
CACGATAGCAACTCACAACCGCGATCGTACCGCCGAAGAAAAAGCTCTTGAAAATCCCGGAGAAAAAATCGAAGCCGCCCACGAACTGGCGGCTGTTATTCAAGTACTGATAGTGATCGATGCCCAACATCACCACGCTGTAAAAGTACCCACCCACGATTCCCATGAAGTCTGCCATGACTGTTAACGCAGGAATGAGCAAGATACAAGCCAAGAATCTCGGCACCACCAGGTAATGAATCGGGTTCGCCCCCATGCTAATGAGCGCATCGATCTGCTCAGTGACGCGCATCGTTCCCAACACAGCAGCCATCGCGCTACCCACGCGACCTGCTAGCATCGTCGCCGCTAGCACTGGTCCCAACTCACGCACTAGTGAATAGTTGATGACCGCGCCCAGCTTACTTTCCATTCCGATGGTCCGGAACTGACCGATGCTCGTGACCGCCAGCACCATGCCAATGAATGTTCCCGTCAGCGCCACCACCGGCAGACTCAAGACACCCACATGATAGAAATTAGGAAGAATCGTTCCCTTGCACGGTTTCGCTGTAAACATCCAGACGAACATCCGTCCAGCAAAGATCGACATGTCGCCCAGTGTCGTCACGGCATCGACGACAACATCGCCCCATTCCGTGAACCACTGCGTCAGTGACTCACGCCAGCTATGCTGCGGCGCTAAACGGCTTTGCGAACGTGAAGGAACCGACGACAATGAAACTCTCCTTTGTAACTCACGTGAAATTCGCGCGTAGCTGGGTTTGTAAAACCCGGTCGAACCTGCTGACCAACTACCCCTTTTCCGGTTTCTCACGAAACCAGCTACCACACTCAATTTGCATCATGGTGACTGAACGTCGCCGCCCACTCGGACTCTGTTAAATTGTATCGTCCACGCAAACCTTAACGCTTAATCCAATTAAACTAAATTCCTAAAGAATCGTATCTCTTCAACCGAACGCCCATGCCGACACCGCTCCGTTTTGACATCATTACCCTTTTCCCGCCGATCTTTGCCAGC
>JANNNN010000473.1:0-2658 GCA_031398555.1 Planctomycetia bacterium
CAGTTCGTGCAACCAGGCGCAGACTGCAGGTCCAGATAAGACTAACGCACAGTGGAGCCGTGCTCGGCAGGAGCCTCCTTCTCCCGGTCCACCTTTTCGCGGGCCACATAGTAGTCATCGCTTAAATCGGGAGAACGAGGCTCCTGCCGAGCACGTCTCCACAGTTCGTTCGACTTAACTGTACATGCAGACTGCCCCTGGTTGCACGAACAGCCCACGCCTCAAGTTCAAGTTGGCAAGTATAGTGAAGTCGTCTTGTTGCGCCAGGTCTCGCTCGGCAGGAGCCTCGTTCTCCCGCCAGCGAGTCCAACTTTTGACCAATACAACTCTTTACGAACCGCTTTGCGGCGTTGGTGCTGCTTCAGGTGCAGGCGTTGAAGGTACCGTGACGATCTCACCATCTAGTGCTTTGCGAGGCAATTTTTCGTCGCGAATCGCGGCTAGGTAAACAAACGCAGCCATGATGATCGACGCTTGCTTGGCATCTTCTTCTTGAATCCGTTCGTAAACATCCATACTAGAATGGTGTGTGCGAGTATCGTACTCAAGTGGATCTTGAATGAACTGAAAACCGGGCAAGCCAATACCGTCGAATGACTGGTGGTCGGTGCCGCCAGTATTCGAAGAGGTAATCGTTGTAGCACCCATATCAGCGAACGGTGCCAGCCAAGCGCGGAAGATCGGCCGTACCGCTTCGTTACCTTGCAGATAAATGCCCCGAACTTTGCCAGTTCCATTGTCTAAATTGAAATAGCTTGAGAATTTCTCGTGCTCGGCTTTCAATTCATAGGTCGCCCGATTGCGTCCGCCTTCACCACGCGGCCCCTCACCGCCACCGCCGGGACCGCCACCAGAAACACTGCGCGATGGTGCTTGAAGACTTCCGAAATGGTCAGCCACGTAGGCTCGCGAACCGTACAAACCTTGCTCTTCGCCGGTCCACAAAGCAATACGGATAGTTCGACGCGGCTTGGCATCGATAGCTTTGAGAATTCGCACCGCTTCAAGCGCCACGCCGCAACCGATGGCATTGTCGGTTGCACCAGTTCCAGCGTGCCATGAATCGAAGTGGCCACCCAACATGACGACTTCGTCCTTCAGATCGGTGCCGGGAATCTCAGCGATGATATTGAAGCTGTTGACGTCACCGTCGTGGTAATGAGATTCGATATCGATTTCCAATTTTGGATGGGCATCTTTTTGAACCATCCGCACAAGTCGATTGTAATGCTCAGCCGCCAATACCAACTGCGGCAGAACAGTCGGTGGATCCGTCGCCCATGGACGTGGTCCACCGCGACTAAATGGATTGCCTCCGTCGGATGGACTACGACTATCCCGATTTGGATCGGCCAAACGTGGCATTGTGGCTTGAGCGACAAACACGGTTCCACCATCGCCTCGGCCTGGTTCCAAAACCACTGCTGCGCCTTCGTCATAGACCAATTGCCACTTGTCTGATTGCAATTGCGCTGAAGATCGCATGTCAGCCATCGAAGATTGTCCTGCGCCTGCAGGCGGAGTCGACGTTGCAGGCGGAGTCGATGTTGCGGGCGGAGTCGACGTTGCGGGCGCTGGCGTCGGTGTTGTTGCTGGAATAGGGGCACCGGCGGGATTGGCCGCCGCACTAGCGGCAGCTCCTTCACGTGGAGGTCCACCCGCGCCCGGCGCACCTTCCGGTCCACGACGTCTTCGCTGTGATACTGGGCCGGCATTGGAAAGCGCTAGTAATTCTGAATCGGTTTGACGAGTAGCTGGTGCATCGAAGTGCGCTTTTACTTCGCGCGGAGGGCTAATGAGTACGATTGCTCGGCCAAGTTTACCGCGGTATTTTTCAAGATCTTCTTTGGTGGTGGCGTCCAGATAGATCGGTTCGCCGCGGACTGTTTTGGGCGTGCTCGGCGTCCAGGCTTTCGGATAGGCGATCAACTGACTAAAGTGCGGCTCCACCATGTTCGCCGAACAGGCTTCCAGTGTCCACCCTCGACCAAAGGGGCCCCAGCTTTCGAGGTTCGCATTTTCAAGACCCCATTCCGTCAGCTTACCTTTTGTCCATTCGCCAGCTTTGCGAGTCAGAGGAGAACCTGTTAGCCTTGGACCATGAACGTCAGTTATATAGCTGATCGTCTCCATGACCTTGGATCGCTGAAGGCCTTCCTCTTTGATCTTATCAATCATTGCCGAATCCACACGCTCAGCTGGAACTTGAGCTGTGGCGATACTTGAGCTAGCCGCACATAACATTGCGGCGCAGGTATTGAACACTCGGAAACTCATGCGCATAGTCAACTCAATTGGTTGGAACACTAAGATAGATCGTCATATGCCACCGTTTCGATCCGCGTTCGCCTTCGGATACTGGCAAGCATTATGGCTGGTTGCGACGACAGATTCTAGCTAGCGCTAGTATTCACTTTGCTGGTTTCGTCAGAAACCGGTCGCTTGCGCGATCGTTTGACGTGCAACCGGTTCTTCCCGAATCCGGTTCTCACGAAACCAGCTACTTAATTCCGGGTAGATGACGAAACCAATTTTCAACAGGCTACCAGCTTGCGAAAACTCTCAATTGTTCGCTGAGCGGTAGCGTGGGCATCCGGCAAAGGGAATACTTCGGCAGAAAGGTACCCGTTAAAGCCGACTGCGGCGAGTGCTTGGACA
>JANNNN010000516.1:0-10031 GCA_031398555.1 Planctomycetia bacterium
AATCGTTATGGCGTTTGCCGCGTGGTTTGGCTTTGGGGAATCTCAGTGTTGTGTGGAGTCGACCGCTTCGTTCACCCGCGGCTAGCGCCGTCGGCTCACAAAAACCCGCTAGCGCCGTCGGCTCACGCGGTCTCTTCATTAACGAATCTTGAAAAGCTCTGGATCGAATGGAATCGATTCGTTGCCGTTAGGCGTGATGCTCGCATCGACAATCGCGGTGGGCAAGTCGACGGACAACCAGGCAGGTTCGCCATTGGCAAAGACCGCTGCTGCGCCCTCTGGGTGACTGCCGCTGATTGAATTGGGGCCGGTCGAGCCAATGCGGGCGTTCAGTTTGGAAATGTCAACGTCGAAGGGTGTCGACCAGTCATTAGCTGAGTTGTTTGTTTCAACAACGAGCAAGGTTTTATCAAGCCCATCATTGATTTGGGCCGGCTTCAGTGGACCTGTCGGAGGGAAAATTGTCCCTGCGC
This sequence comes from Planctomycetia bacterium, assembly GCA_031398555.1. Taxonomy (GTDB): domain Bacteria; phylum Planctomycetota; class Planctomycetia; order Pirellulales; family Pirellulaceae; genus Aureliella. The sequence continues at coordinate 474 of JANNNN010000516.1, forward strand.
CGGTTATCAGCACAAAATTCGCAAAGGATCCCTTCGATGAACTTCCGGGACTTGTATAAACGTCTGGGCACTGAGCGATCAACATTGAATTGGCTGGTGAATTCCATGCCTCATTGAGCTTGAAGTTTGCATGCAGGTTCGCTTCACCGATGTAAGGTAACAGCAGAACTCGCCAGCTATACAGCGGCGTTCCCTTCGCGTCGGTTACCACTGGAGTCGGATAAGTTCCGTGGTCCGCGGCATAGGCGTTTAATGCGTTTGCAATGCGCTGCAAATTACTCATGCATGCGATCGCGTCGCGGCGTGCCTTAAGGCCTTTGAAAGTCGGCCAAAATCCAAACAGCATCACTGCTGAGAATACAATGATGCCGAGCGCTAAGCCGCCGACGCGCAGGGCAAGCATGGTGACTTCGGATCGCGACTTGAGCTGCTCTGCGCGGACAACCGAAGTACCGATCGGAGCAGCGGCATCTGGTAGTTTGCTCGGCGGTTCGGGTACGGTGACCAACTTTCCACAACCGACGCACGGTCCCTTTTGACCAGCTAAGGATTCGAGGACTAGTGTCTTCTTGAAGCAGTATGGGCAGGTGAATTGAAAAGGCATCTCTAGAACTCGAGCTTGATTGGAAAAGCGAACGCCAAGTCAGCAGACGATATTTCTCTACAATGTAGTCTATCCAAAGTTCACGTGTCACCTACTTCTACCAACTACCGGCGCCTCGCATTTGATTTACGGAACTCAACGCGGGGCAGGGGAGGGCGGAGAAAAAATATGAGCGGAGTCTAAATGCGCGCTGTTGTGCAACGTGTCGTGGAAGCGTCAGTGAGTGTGTCAGGTGAATGCGTCGGCAGAATTGAGGCCGGACTAGTCGTGTTACTGGGTGTTGAGAAAGGCGATAGTCCGCAAGATGCCGAATACATGTCGGAGAAGATACTTCGTTTGCGGATTTTCTCAGATGACCAAGACCGCATGAATTTGAGCGTCATGGATATTCGTGGCAGTGTATTGATGATCAGTCAGTTCACTTTACTAGGCGATGTCCGAAAAGGCCGACGACCAAGTTTCACCGATGCTGCTGAGCCTGCGTTGGCGGATAAGTTGTACGAACACTGCAATCAACTGCTTCGACTACAAGGCTTGACGGTCGCGACGGGAATCTTTCGAGCCGACATGCAAGTGCAACTTATCAACGACGGCCCGGTGACGATCTTGCTCGACAGTAAAAAGTTGTTTTGACTCTCGCCAGCTAACGCACCCATTGCTCACCGCGATGCAAAATCAGGTTCAACAATTCGCTGGCTGTATGCGGAACGTCGGGATGCTGTATGCCAAAACGTTCCATGAAGCCGTGGTCTTGATAAACTAAAAAGCCCAAGAGTGCAATTTTGAAATACGTTGCATAGTTAACCCACGAGTTATTCCCCCAGAGTTTCAAAGCGGTACCAAACGATGTCTTGAATTGGTATTTGCCTTTACGAAAATCGACAGACCAAATCTCATCCAGTATCAAGTGACTAATAAACCCAAGTACGACGGCCATTGTCTTAAACATCCGAAGTGAAATGTCTTCAGATGACATCACTAAGAATGCGACCATGCCAACAATGGCCGCGGCCGGCAAACTATGCCACATGCCGCGATGGACTGTATAGCGACGAAACACCTCAGTTACAATAAATCGAATCGTGACGTAAACAATCGCTGCCGCCAACACCATGGATTCGTGATTCAATCCCATGTGTTGAAATCGATCGACCATCAGCATTGGTACGACTGCCGCAGTCAGCGTTGTGGCCTCACGCAATGGTCGACCTGAATCACTGTCAAGATCTGGCAGCATGCCGCTGACGCTACACAATCCGCCAGCTATCAAACATGTCGTCATTGGGAGGCCAGATTGGTAGCCGGCGATTGCATACAAGACCCCTGCCCCTGTACTAACGCCCATGTGAGTTTTGAAGTCGGCCATTATCGATTCCGCTGGGCGGATAAATGATGTTGCTTAAATGATGTTGCTGAAGCAATGCAATTCCACACTACACAATGGAGCCGCTTTTACTGAAGAGCAATCGCAATGCTAGCGTCTGCGTACAACGACGAGGATTCAAAGCGGTAGTAAAAACCATCTTTCGCTGCTTGCAAAAACTTTGCTACAGTCCCCTGCACAACTCTTGCGAATTTTTGTCGCTGACCGCGATGAAAGGATGGTGCGAGGTTGGAGACTCTTCAAACGAACCTGACGCAACTCAACTGAGGAACTGAAACATGCAGGCATACGACCTGATCATGTTGATCGTGATTGGTATGGCGACCATTTTTGGCGCGATTAAAGGCTTTGCTTGGCAAGTCGCTTCGCTGGCTTCGATCCTCATTAGCTACTTGGTTGCATATCGCTTCAAGGGTCAAGTTGCGGAGATGATCCGTGCAGCGCCCCCTTGGAATCAATTTTTGGCGATGTTGATTTTGTATGTTGGAACGTCGTTTGTGATTTGGGTTGGATTCCGATTGTTGAGCGGCGCGATTGACCAGGTGAAGTTGAAAGAGTTTGATCGGCATATCGGAGCGGCGTTTGGTTTAGGCAAAGGCTTTATCTATTGCTTGCTAATCACCATGTTTGCCATGAGCTTACTCGGTCCGAAGCAACAAACGGCGATCTGCCAATCGCGGTCTGGTTACTACATCACATCGGCGCTGGATAAAGGAGTTGGGATTCTTCCCAAAGAGATTCACGACGTCGTCGGACCGTATCTGCGGCAGTTGGACGAAAAACTGAAAAATGGGCAAAACGGTTTTCCGATCGCGAACGATACAAATTGGTCCAATGGACTCCAGAGTCTTCCGGGGATGTCGAATCAGTCGGCAGGACAGGGGGCTGGCAATAGTTGGGATTTGGGGCAACTGATTCCGAATATGCTTCAGGGGCAGTCGCAGGGAAATCCGTCTGCAGTAAATCAGTATCCAGGAAATCCGATTCCGAATTTGCCAACCGATTTTCAGCAGCAAAACTATCCGCCCGCGAACTATCCGCAAATCGGAAATTCAAACGAATCGAATTCGATTTTCCCACCACCTGGAAACTTTGCGCCGCCGATTGGAAATGGATTTTCTGGCGGCTACGACGGCTACGGTTCGCAGTCCGCGCAGCAACCCGGATACACGCTCCCGCGGTAACTCGGCCAAGCATCATCTGCAGTCTGCGAGTCGCAGTGCCTGGCGGATGCTGCCAGCGTCGGCGACTTCATTGGCGGTGAACAAGCTATCTGCAAAACACGCCAAGCGAACAGGGCGGGTGCCGAAATCTCAAAACGTGAAAACGCGAATTTCCCAGGGAAAACGCGGTCCTAAACCGAACATAAGAAACATTATCGGACGTTGGTTTCAGGTCGTTTCCGCCCTTGATTCAAGCCGCTACAGCGCAGAATTCGGCGCTGCTTTTGCGGCGCAAAAGGCGACACTTAGCTTGATGCGGTCGTCGACAGATCATCGAACACGCCGATGCGACGGAACTTGTCGTAGCGAGTTTCGATTAACTGCTCGGCAGAAAGCTCTCGCAGGCCGGCGAGCGTCCGCATCAGATAGCTCTTCATGCGAGCTGCCATTTGATGATGATCGCGATGGGCTCCGCCGAGCGGTTCCTCGATCACATCGTCGATCACCCCAAGCTCTAAAAGATGACGTGAAGTGAATTTCAGCGCGTCAGCGGCTTGCGGTGCAAACTGATGACTTTTCCAAATAATTCCCGCGCAGCCTTCTGGGCTGATCACCGAATAGTACGCGAATTCCAAAACGGCAATTTTGTCACCAACTCCGATTCCGAGCGCACCACCGGAACCGCCTTCGCCGATTACGACACAAATGATCGGCGTTTTCAATTGACTCATTTGGAACATGCTTTCGGCGATCACTTGAGCTTGGCCGCGTTCCTCGGCGCCGATTCCTGGGTAAGCTCCCGGAGTGTCGATGAAGCAAATGATCGGTAAGCCATACTTTTCGGCCAACTTCATTTTGCTCATCGCCTTGCGGTAGCCTTCCGGATGAGCGCAGCCAAAATTACAAGCTGCACGCTCTTTATAGGTTCGGCCTTTTTGATGACCAACAACCATGACTTTGTGTTGATCGATCTTTGCAAATCCAGTCAGCATGGCGCGATCATCGCCGTAAAATTTATCGCCGTGCAATTCAACGAACTCGTCGAACACCAACTTCAGGTAGTCGCGAGTGTACGGACGGTCTTTGTGACGCGAGACTTGAACGATCTCCCACGGCGTCAGCTTCGAATAGATCTCGCGAGTTTGCGAGTTGCATTGGCGACGCAGTTGAATAATGTCTTGCTCAACGGCTTCAGTGCGAGGAGTGGTCTCGTCGAGCGACTTGATGCGAGCTTCGAGTTCAAGGATGGGTTGTTCGAATTCAAGTCCGTTGGATTTACTCATGGTTATCTGATTGAAGTTTTCCGCGGTTGATTTTTTTGGATGCAAGCGTTGCGAACTGGATGGCTATTCGTGTTTCGTCAGTCGACCGCCAGTTTGGAAGTCGTCAAAAATGCTTGACTCGGGGATGCGAGGTGGTTTCTTGAAGATCTTGGTTACTCGCAATGTCTTCAAGACTTCCCACATCGATTCGTAACGTTGATCGGGTTTCTTTGCCATCATGCCTTTGAGCACGTTTGCGTACTCTTGTGTAACGTTGTCATTGGTAACCAACGGAGAAGGTATCGGTGCGGAGATATGCTTGTTCAGCAAGTCGTTGGGACTGGTCCCGGTGTAAGGTGGCTTGCCGGTGACCAGTTCGAACATGACGCAGCCGAAGCTATAAACGTCAGAGCGTTGGTCGAGCGATCCGCCCCGAATCTGTTCGGGAGACATGTAGCTTTTCGTGCCTGAGATGTTCTTCGTTTTGCCACCGAAGAACTTTGCAATGCCCGTTTTAACCTTTTGTGAAATCGTAAAATCGATCAACTTAACTTCGCCTTCGCGGCTGACGAGAAAGTTGTCGGGCTTGATATCGCAATGAACGAAACCTTTTTCATGCATGTGATACAGAGACTCGCAGGACTCCTTGATAATCTTATCGAGTAGATAGGCTACCGACTCTGGTCCTCGCCGCAGCGCTTGTTTCATGTTCAATTCACTGAACAGCTCGAGCACCAAGAACGGCGACTCATTCTCGAGAACCAAGTCGTACATTCTGATGATGCTCGGATGAATCAGTGCCTTGCCGACGGCGAACTCATTCTTGAGAAAATTGATTTCGTCTTTGTTGTTGCGGAAGTCAGGCCGCAGTACTTTGAGCGCGAATCGTTCGGCCGTGTTCGATTCGATTGCTTCCCAAACTTGGCACGAGTTTCCCATACGAATGAGCCGCGCTAGCCGATACGGCCCAAGGAAGTCGCGGACTTTGGTCATTCTTGTTCTCCATTACCACTAGGAGCATCAAAGACGCTCGTTTCAGGGATGCGTGGCGGACGTTTGAATATCTTGGTTGCCTTCAAAACTTTGAAGGCTTCCCATACATTTTCGTAACGCTCGGCAGGTTTTTTCGCCATCATTACTTTTAGCACGTTGGCGAACTCCTGAGTTACATTATCGTTGCCAACGAGCGGCGACGGAATGGGCGCAGAGATATGCTTGTTCAATAAATCTGACGGACTTGTGCCCGTGTAAGGCGGTTTTCCAGTTGCTAGCTCGAACAAAACGCAGCCAAAACTGTACAAATCTGAGCGCGGATCGAGTGCCCCGGCCTTGATTTGTTCCGGTGACATGTAACTCATCGTTCCCGCGACCGCTTTGGGTTTGCCCCCAAATAATTTGGCCAACCCGGTTTTGATTTTTTGCGCAAGGGAGAAATCGATCACTTTAATATCGCCTTCTCGGTTGACCAGAAAGTTCTCCGGCTTTACGTCGCAATGCAAATAACCTTGACTGTGCATGGCATAAAGACCTTCGCAGGCCTTTTGGATGACTTTGGGCAACATATATGCAATGCTATCAGTACCTTTGCGAAGGGCTTTTTTCAGCGTGACTTCGCTGAACAGCTCCATGGCCACAAAAGGAGTGTTTTTGTCGTTTCCAAACTCGAAAACCTTAATGATGTTTGGGTGCTGGAGCGACTTCCCGACCTCAGCTTCGTTTTTAAGAAAGCCGATTTCGTCTTTGTCTTCGACATATTTCGGCTTCAGCGTCTTGAGTGCGACGCGAGTCCCTTCCGGCTGTTTGGTCGCCTCCCAAACTTGACTTGAGTTACCGTTGTGAATTATTCGGGCAATTCGATATTGTCCGAGGATGTCGCGTTCTTTTGCCAACTATGAGCTCCCTTTTTTCAGTGTCTGATCCGCCCATGATAAGCCATTCGGTTCTATCTCGGCTGTAGCTGTCCATACAGCTTTCGTATCTCCGCCGTCATGTGTTGGTGACGGAACTGTTCAGTGAATCGAATTGCGCCCCCCTGCCCTAGCCTGTCGCGCATCGAACCGTCGGCGGCCAATTGAAGTATCGCGTCTGCCAGTGCATCCACAGATTTTGGTGGTAATAGAAAGCCTGTTAGGTTTGACAGGACAACCTCACGAGCTCCGTCGACGTCGTAGCTGATGACAGGCTTACCCGCTATGAGTGCTTGAGGCAACGTCCTTGCGAGCCCTTCGCGTAAACTTGTATGCACTAATGCATCCATAGCACTCAAGAAAAACGGAATGCGTTCAGGGGGAACAAGTCCCGTGAAAATGAAATGCCGCTGTAGTCCACGCGTCTCGATGTCACGTTCAAACTGAGCTCGTAGTATTCCATCACCGACCAGCAGGAATCGGCAGTTAGGATTTTTACGAACAACCTGCTCGGCGGCAGCGATTAAATATTCGTGACCCTTCAAGTGAAACAGCCTGGCGATTTTCCCAAAGACGACATCCTCGGGTTCAATGCCTAGATCAGCTCTAGCGGCGATGCGAAACCGGTTGCAGTTACGAAACGGTTCAACATCCATACCAGAGTAAATCGTCGTGAATTTCTCGCGGGGTGCCACTTTAGCTAAGACCATCAAGTCTGTCATTGCATCGGCGACACTGATCATATGGTGACAGCGTTTCGCGGCCCACTGTTCCAAGAAAATGAAAACCCTGCGAGCCACGGCAGATTGGTACGGGTGAAACGGGGCCCCGTGAACTGTATGAATGATGGAGGGTACTTTGCAATTCCAGGCCGCAGCGCGACCAAGGAAGCCCGCTTTCGCACTGTGGGTATGAACTACATCGGGATTGAACTTGCGAATCGTCTTCATGATCTCACGATAAGCTCGCCAGTCCTGCGCAGGCTGGATGGCTCGACGTAGCGAATCGATCATAGCGACTTTCAGCCCCCCTGCCCTGCCCTGCTCTAGCAACTGCCCCTCGGGTCCGATCGCAGGCCCCGTGATCAATAGTACGTCATCACCAAAATCACTGGCCAAGTCCAAGCAGTTGTACAGCGTGTTTTCCTGTGCACCACCGATGATCATCCGAGTAATTATGTGCGCAACTCGCATTTATTGGTTTAATTCCCAATGAGTGGGCTGGGGCTCGTTAGCAAAATATATCTCGAGCAGCTGCAACCCTTGAGGCGGCGCGGTTTGCCCGGCTTCACGTCGGTCCTTGGATCCAAGAACATCGCGAGCCCAACTCGGCGGTTGCCGCTGTCGACCAACTACAACTAGAGTACCAGCGATATTGCGGACCATGTTATATAGAAATCCATCGGCTTCGATTTCAATGCTGATTTGTTGGCCATCTAAATATGCATGAGACTCGATTTCAATCGCACGCACCGTGCGAACCGTGCTCTGGCGTGGACTGCCGCTCGTTTCAAAGGCCGCGAAATCGAGTTTGCCTATCAACAGCGCCGCTGCTTCACGCATGGCATCGACATTCAAGCGGTGCTTTACCCACCAATGAAAACGACCGTCTAGTGGATCGGCCACTCGAGACGAATAGACTCGGTAACGATATCGCTTGCCAGTGCAAAACGCATGGGGATGAAAGTTCGGCGCAACCTCCTCAGAACTACGAATCACGATGTCGTCTGGTAAGTGTGTGTTCAGTGCCGGAGTTAATCTATCGGCTGGTGCTCGCCATGCATTTGTTTTGAAAACGACGACCTGTCCTAGGGCATGCACACCCGCATCCGTGCGACTGCTGGCCCGTGCTGGCCAGCGAGCATGCCCGAAGAGAGTACCGATTGCAGACTCAATATATTTCTGCACAGTCGGCTGGTCAGGTTGATACTGCCAGCCGAAATAGTTGGTTCCGTCGTATGCAACGATGAGCTTAAAGACTCGTTCGTCGCTTTTCGTTTCGTATTTGAGCAGCCCCTCGATGGGGACAGCTTGAGGGGATGGTTCATCAAGCGGAAACATTGGCGAACTTATGGGAAAGCAACTTGCCAATCTGAACAGCGTTGGTCGCCGCTCCCTTTCGAAGATTGTCACTCACACACCAAAAACTAATCCCACATGGATGATTCAAGTCCTTGCGCACCCTGCCAACAAAGACGTCAGGTTTGTTCGCACAATCGCGAGGCATTGGATACTGTTTGTTCGCCAAGTCATCGACGAGCGTCACGCCTGGAGCGCAGCGAAACAGCTCGCGAATCTTCTCAAGCGACAGCGGCTCAGCGGTCTCGCAGTAAATCGACTCACTATGACCAATCAACACGGGGACGCGGATGCATGTTGCGTTTACTTGGATGGTGTTGTCGCCCATGATCTTATGCGTCTCATGAACCATCTTCATTTCTTCGGATGTAAAACCTTCGTGTTTGGGCGAACCGATTTGTGGAATCAAATTGAAGGCGATCGGATACGGAAACATGCTTGGCTGTTGCGATGCACCGTTCAATTGCAACTGCGTGTTCTTGGTCAGCTCTTCTTGCGCGGCCAGCCCTGCCCCGCTCACCGCTTGATAGGTGCTCACGATCACTCGCTTCAGGCCGGCGGCATCATACAGGGGCTTGAGAGCGACCACCATTTGCGTGGTACTGCAATTTGGGCTGGCGATGATGCCTTGATGATCGTCGATCGCTTGTGGGTTGACTTCAGGGATGACCAGTGGCACCTTCGGATCCATCCGATAGAAAGCGCTCTCGTCCACAACGATCGCACCGCTTGCAACCGCCCACGGTACAAACTCTGCGGCGACTTCGTCCGGCGTGCTGGCGATAACAACATCCACACCCTCGAACGCACCAGGTTCAAGGACTTCAACAGTGAGCGACTTACCAGCGACCGTAATTTGCTTGCCAGCCGACCGTTTCGACGCTAACAATCGAAGTCGACCGTACTGCAATTTTTGCAGTTGAATTTCTTCGAGCACGATTTGTCCAACCGCGCCAGTAGCCCCTACGACTGCCAACGTCTTGATCACGAAATACCATCCCAGTTTGAAAAAAGTGTCCCTAAATCCGCCGGCAAAAACTGCACATGCGAATCGTAAGTTTAATTAAGGAGAGAAGTTACGGCTAGACCGCCCATTGGGTGGCTTAGTCCGTGATGACCGGTGTCGCAATCTGCGTCAGGATTTCCAAATTGCCTGAAAT
>JANNNN010000520.1:0-24048 GCA_031398555.1 Planctomycetia bacterium
TCTGGATTTGGCCGAGGCGGAACAGAGACCGCCAGCTGTGGATCAACGTTGAATTTAGTGTTTCCGCCCACCCAACGTACCTGGGTTGGCAGTATTCGTCGTGCCATCAAAATTCGTGCCCGTACCAAACGCACTATATAGGTCCCCTTCAAACGTGGTCGTCGCTCCAAACGGACCTGAGTCCAATTCGGAAAGTGACGGGGTCGGCTGGCCCGTGAAGAAATCGAAACTGTCGTACTGAACCAAACCAGTTAAATCGAGCGTATTGCCACTTCGAATCGCAAACACATTGGATGCACCGTTGGCAAAGAAGGCGGCGATACTGGTTCGAGTTGCTTGAGCAACTTGCTCGGCCGTCATCGATACATTGACGTTAATCGGCGTGCCCGTTGATCCCAATGCACCCTGTTGCAAAATCGAAGATCCAGCCGGAGTCACGACGTTACGAGCCCCATCAAGCTGTAGGCGGTTTCCATCCTGGATGGGATTGAGCTTTCGAGTTACATCAATTACGAGGTTATAGTTACCGGTTCCACTTGCGGCGCCACCCACAGCCACGGTCGGATTGTAGGCTTGATTTCCCGAACTGCTAATACCGATGTAGTATGTACCGGTCGCTGGCGCAGTAAACGTCAGTAAGCTGTCGACGCTACCAGGGCGGTTGTCGTTCTGAATCGGAGCACCGAAGGCACTGGTCAACGCTCGGCCCTCAGAATCAAAGACTCGTAAGAAACTGTCCAGTGGACTGCCGATCAACGATGCTTCGATACTGGCAGAAACCGTTGCACCAGCATCCAGGTCGAGACGAATCATATCCACGTCTTGGCCCGCTACCGCATTTGCAGGATTGTCACCAATGAAGCCCGTGCCAATGATCCGCATTGTATTACCGTTGGCTCCCGACTGTGAAGCAGAACTGATGACGTCATTGCCCTCATTTGAGAAGTTAACTCCCGTAATGATCGGCCGAACGATCGCTGCAGTCAGGATCGCATTCCGAAGGGAAGTCGCAATCTGTTCTGCTGTTTGAGTCTTCGTGAACGGTACGGCAATATCTGTGCTAGCTGGAGGAGAACCGCTTCCATCAGTAAATACGTAGCGGGTTCCGTCAATTGTTAAGCTGTCTCCGTTAGTCAGTGCGCCGCCACTTGGCAAAGTCACAGACACACCCATTTCAATTTCGAACGTTTGACCATGGATGCTTAGCGTCGCTCCATCAACCAGCTTATCGCCGGCGACAGTTCGAAGTTCTGGTCCTCGACCACCTTGCATTCCATAGCCAAAGCCGCCTGCTGAGGCGAATTCAATTCGAACTTTTACATTCTCCTGACCCGCCAAAGTATCGAGCGGAATGCGAGCCTGACGCCAACGCCCATTGTCGTCGAACAGTTCTTGAACTTGACCCAATGGGTTGTTAACTTGTGGATCAAATTCATCCAGACTGGCGCTGCGATCAGAATTATTGGTCGCCACCAAAGTCCATTGACCATCATCACCCGAGATGTAAACTCTTAGCGAATCTCGCATGTAGTCATCGACATTGGTAGGTCGCGGGAACGAGCTTCCTGCCCCTTCTGTCTCAAAGTAATAGTTAAAGTACAAAGTTGGCAAATCCGCTGCCCCGAGTCCGTTCAAACTAAACGGTGCACTTTCGATTGCGCCCGCCGCTCCGCCTGGGAAGTTGTAATCTAAATTCGCACTGGGAGCGCCAAGGCCGGTCAAATCATTTAGACCAGACGCAACTGAATTACCATTGACCCCTGGATTCTCATATCCAAAGTACAAGCTCGAACCGCCGGTTGTTCGAATACGAGTATCGTTTGAGGTCGGTGGCAGACCATGTTGTGTATTGCCCGCGTTAACAGGTTCTCGGCCTGTCACATGCCACAGATTGAAGTCGAGCGTCGACATCGCCAAACCCGTCGCCGAGTCCAAGCCAGTCGCAATGCTGGTGGCACCATTGGCAAATACAGGTTGAAGCTTGCCTTGAGTATTAAAGGCATGCAGTACGCCTTCGTTGTCGATACCAAACAAAAGTTGCGAGTAAAGCGTTCCATCCGGAGTTCTGCCAGTGACGTGCGTAGGTCCAGCGATCAAACCAGTGAAGGATATCCCCAACAGGTCGTAGGAGCCGTTAACATAGGTCCCAACATTGCCAGTTCGCAGTGCCGTTGGGCTTTGAACCGTGTAAAGGCCCCCCTCGTCGCTGACCGCGTACATCGTGTTTCCAATGACCGCAATACCGCGAACAATTCCTCCAGGTGCTACACCAGCGGAGATAATTGGCCCCGATGAAACAATCGTACCCCCGTTCAGCTGCACTTGTGTGCCACTAAGAGTCGCGCTCAAGCCTGGAATACCTGCTGCGTTTATAGCCTGGGCAATGCGTGCCGCCACTGTCTCGGCCGAATCGCTTACCAGCACATTAATTGGAATGCTTCCACCCGCAGTGCCACCTGTTGTGCCTAGCGATGTGAAGACCCCCGCAGCCTCAAGATCGGTGAACGAACCCGTGGTTGCTCCACTAAAGTTCATGCGACCCCCTTCGTAGGAAACCGTTATGCTCGGTGCAACGAATTGGTCGATGGTCAGAACAAAGTCACGTAGACTTGCCGTTTCACTAATCGGTATGCGAACAGTACCAACTGTAACGCCCGGAGAACCCGTTACGCTAAGGCCAACACCCGTTACTAACACAGGAACTGTAGTCGATGCGTTGACTAATGAAATTCGATTGCCGTTGACGGATGCGACAACACCAAAACCGGGTGAACTAGTGATAGCCGTCGCCAACGCACCAGCCAGTTGGGATTGTGTGTTCGACGCGACAAAACGCACGCCAATGTTTCCAGCACCACTGATCGAATTGTTGTTATCAAATTCGAAGATGCGTTCAATTCCAGCTGCATTGCGAATGCGTACGGTCGAGCCATCGGCCAACTGCCCACCGTTCAAGGCGTTGAGCAGAACGACGGATCCAGTGTCGAATTCGTAAGTTGTTCCGTCAAGCGAGAACTTCATGCCGTCACGAACGTTCAAGCCTGCGGCTGGGTTATAGTTGACTCGAACCTCGGGGCCCAAGTTGAACTCTAAACTGAGCGGAAAGTTCACGTTGTCGAGCAGTTGCAGCCTGTCGCCATCGCTGATGTTAGAAATCGCGGTCGAGTTCGGATTGCTGGTGGTCACTTCGCGGGCTACCAGCAACGTGGACACTTGATTCACATTGACGACACCGGTGATTGGATCAATTGGTAGCGTTTCAATGTAGCCACGTTCGCGGATGGCTGTTCCAGCACCTAACGCTACCGCGATACCAGTTTTGTCACCGGCCGGTGAACTCGTAGGAGCCCCAGTATTCTCATCGAATTCATAGAGCACATTGGAGAAGTAGGATGGGCCAGGACGACTACTGCCTGGATTTTGACGGAAGAATGTATTCCAATCAAACCCGACATTATCCAATCCAGGAATCACGTTATAGCCTGGTACAGCAAAACCGCCAGGCTGCGTCGGATCTGTCGGCGTTGGGCGATTGGCAACGAAGAAACCTCGCTCTTCACCATTCAAAATCGCAAAAGTAATCGCTTCGGGGTTAAAACCATCATTGCTGGCGACAGCCGCGGCCGGTGCACCCTCTAGATGATTCGTTACCATTCCAGCGGCATTAAATGTTGATGCGCCCGTTCCTGGATCAATGTTAACGTACTCAACTTCCGTATCTTGATTGTTGTTTGCGTTGCGTCGTTCAAGTGCCCGATCGAATGCACGCAACTGCCCGTTATCACGGAAGGCAATGTCTCCCAGGTCACGAGGAACGCGTCCCAGTTGCCCGCGAGATTCGCCTGTGAACGGATTAACAGTGTAAATGTTCGTCAGCTCTGTACCGACGTCTTGGCTGACATAGAGTACCAAGTCGCCGAGGCTGTAATCAACGATCGAGTCGTTCGCGGCAGTGTAAGTCAGTGGCAGCCCAGTCAATGGATCGAAAACGATATTTCCATTGGAATCAAGCACAAATCCGCTCCCGGCAGTCGGGAACAAAACCGGTGTTATCGGCGCATCAAATCCTGAACCACCCTGCGAATCGACGTGATCTTCGGCAATCAACCGCACGCCTTCAATCGGCTGCAATCGAACTGCCGCGGTTGCGGCTGGCGCATTGGCTGCAGTGTAAGTTGCAAGTACGCCTGGAACCATTTGGCTGTTGGTGATCGCCACAAAGTAGGTTCCACCCGGCAACTCGTAAGCACCGATGTACGGATCCAAACCGCCAGACGAACCTCGCGACAAATCAGCGCTGCCAACTAGGCTGGCTTGATCATCCACCAAGTTGCTACCTAGGCCCGCCAAAATCAAGTTACCGGCCGAGTCGAAAATGTATGCCGACATGTCAGGCCGACCAATGCCATCGCCGTAATCCACATCCAAGACAGTGGCGAAGTACTCTCGCAGTCCCGTAGGAGTAATTTTTTGATGGTTGATGGTAAAGGAGAACCAATCAACATCCGTAAAAGTCTCGAGATTGCCTGCCACACTGATCGCTTGGCGGTTGGTTGTCAGGAGATTCCCTAAAACCTGGGCATTATTGATCGTGTTGTTGGCGGCGCTCAACGGATCGGTGGCCGCGACAGCTTCACTGTTCTCACCCAGTAATGGTGAATTGCCAGGTACTCCAACCAATTGAAGACCATTCGTTGCGAAACGAATGTCAGCATACGTAATACCAGAACCTGGAACTTCATCGACTTCTTGTAACCGAAGTTCAAGCTGGTAGTTACCGAGTGTCAAGCCACTCTTTAACTTGCTGCTATCGAGTAACTTCGAAGCCGCGTCACCCGCTGCTAAGCTACTGCTGCGTACACGGACGTGGTACAGGTTGCTCGAACCTGCGGCGCCTGGTAATACAACTCGCATACCAGCATCGCGTGGGTTAGTGCTATACAGGTCTTTCGGTGCACCCAACACACTCTTTTGGTAAAATTCGACTGAGCTCTTACGAAGTGAGTGGACCTTCTGTTGTCCGAGTTCAGCCGCACTATAGAGCAGCGATGAATTTGCCTCTTCGTCCAACGAATTGTCCGATAGTGCCAAAGTTCGTCCGTCAGCATCTACCAGTTCCACTACGGTATCGAGCGAGTTAACGGTTCGATCAATGTCGAACCAGACTTCAGTTCCAGCGTTCGCACTGAAACTGTAAACATCCACATCGCCGCGCTGTCCGATCACACCCTGTACCTGGAATCCAAGTCGCTGGTTCTCATCACCTGCCAATGTATTGGGCGCCAATCGTCCAAGGTACTGGGCCGAACTTGGCGTTTCATTGGCGGTTGCAGAAATCGCTGAAGCGGTTTCGTTCTCAGTGACGACCGCTACGTTGCGATCATTGCTATGGGTGTCCAGTAACACACTTCGCCAATCACCAGGGGCAGCCGTAGCCACCGAATTAGTGATCGCTGTAACGATCGTATTCGCCAACTGAGCGGCAGTCGCTGAGGCGATATCGTAAACATTTGGAGCACCGGTAGAATCCACTGAACCAGTCAGTGTCGCCATGCCACCCAGGAAACTCTGAGCCAGGGAGCCGTTGTACAAACCAATTACTTCAATGTTATTGGCGATCAACGCGTCAACGGTTTCCTGAATTGATGCACCCCGGCCACCAGGAGTCGTGTTGCGGCCAAAATTCTGAAGAGGTCCCGCCGGAACAGTCACTCCGTTCTTACCGACATACGGGTTTACTGAGTCAGGCTCGTACGCAGTGCTGATATCCGTCGCCAACAACACCAATCGCTTAGTGGATTCCGGTCGGAAACCAACACCGCCTAGGCTTCCACTCGGAGGCAGCACTGGCCCAGTAGGATCAGGCGTAAAGGTAGAGAAGGCTGGTACGTCACCGCCGGCAGTTGGATTTACCTGCGTTGCCACCAAACCTGCTAGACCGCTGTCGGTCGTATCGCCATCATTATTTTCGTCAAAACCAGCGCCAGTTGCCACTTGGAACAACGCTTCAATGGCCGATTCTGGTCCGTCACCGCCACCACCTGGTGCAGTTCGCTGTAGTGCCGAGCCAATAGCCGTACTGAAACCAGCGGTGTTGGTAGCAATCAGGGGTTGATTGAGAATAAATGCCCGGTCAGTAGGACCACCACCAACGGTAGCATAATCTTCAAAACGGGTCACCGAAAACGCAAAATCGGTTCCGGGTATGCTTGTGTTCAAGATCGCTATGATCTGGTCGAAAACTGTTGCGACCAACGGCCCAGTACCTGCAAAGCTTCCCGTGTCATCGAGCAGTAACACGACGTCAACGACTTGATCGTTCGAAGCGGCACAAGATCGGTCGGTAGCGTTTTGAGCCTCGCCTGTCGGCGTGAAGCCCGCGCCCACGTTGCAGTCGAACAATGAAGTCAACACTACTGGTTGTCCAGGTGTGCCAACAATTTGAACACTGCCGCCGACACGGTTTGCATTATCAAGGGGAGTTCCTGTAGCCGTGAAACCCGCCGCTGAGTTCGTGCCAGACTTCAACTTGACCACAAGACTCTCAGTCGGGCTGCTCTCCATTCGCAATCCGCCGTACTCATGGAAATCAGGAACGATGATCTCATCCAGTACAACGTGAACGATATCTGTATCGTCCCAAACGCCGGCGGTGGTTAGCTGTCCCCCTCGCACGACCATGCCATTGTATAAGTTGTCATCTAGCAAATTGCTTTTAATCAACGGTCCTTGATTGCCAATCGTCGTGACAACGCGGCCGAGTGAGCCTGTACTACGACCGGTGTCATTCACATAACTTGAGTTCATTGCACTCACGTTAGCGGAGATAACAGCGGCGTCATTACTCTTGAAAACATTGTTGACAATGATCGGTTGTGAGCCGCGAATAAAGATCGTGCCCTGCGAATTGCTACCTCGTCCACTCCGATCGCTGTCCGTAGTTGTTCCAGCCCCGGAGTCGTTGAACTCGAAGCGACTATTGGCAACCCTCACGTCGCTCTGATGAGTCTCTAACGCATTGAAATCGGCAAATCCGCCTTCGATGCGTGTGGTTCCTCCACCATAAGCTACAACGATATTGTCCAAGCTTGCTTTGGATGTGTGCCCGACATAGATACCACCCCAGTTACCAGGGGCAGCGGTCTGAGAACCGACGCGGTTAGCAGTGTCAAATGTCCCTCCACCGCCATAGCGTGCGTCGACGAGCGAAGTGAACACAATCGGTCTGCCGAGATCACCTTCAGCAATCAATTGCCCACCAATGCTAATATCGATGCGTGATCCCTGAGACTTGACGACCGTTCCCGCATCAATTTTCAATCGTGAATCTAAGCGAGAAACGACTGCCGGAATCGCGTCGCTTAACAAAGTGCCAATGGTCGTGCCGTTATCGATGAATGTACTTGAACCGACAGGCACCGTCGCAATAAATTCGTACGGGCCAGCGCCTACTAGGAATCCGAACGGATCCAGTTCCGTCGTGGTACTGCGATATATATTTCGAACTCCCTGCGATAGGTTGCGAAGAACCACCGACGCAACACCAAACGTCGATACACTAATCGTTGGTTCGGAAGCGGGACTTTCAGCACCGAGTGCATCGACGCTAGTAAATCGGTAGTTGTAGGTTCCTGAAGGCAGCGAGCCGTTTGCTTGCTCAACAACAGTGACCAACGCACTGGAAGGAGCCGCTACTTTCTGAAGGGCACCACCAGCAGTACCCGCGATCTCAAAGTTCTCGGGGATAATATGCACAATGTCGGTATCATCAAACCGACCTTGGACGGTTAATTTTTCTAACTGTGAACCCGAACCAGTGCGGATACGGATTTGTAGACCGTTGAGTGAATTCTTCGAAAGACTATTACCATGAATATCTGGACCGACACGAGTGTAGTCACTGGTAAATAAAGTCACCCCTTGCTCAGCAGGCGACTGGAAATTGGAATCCAAGAAACTATTCGGTGTTGCACTCATCGCTGCATCGGCACTGCTCATGATTTGACTAAATGAGACAGTCGGCCGCGCGTCAAACATCTGAATCGGTGTAACAACCTGGGAGACGCCGTCAACCACAACTTGCCCACCACCGTAGCGAATATCTGCATGATTTACGGAATTTAGGAATATCCCTTGAGACTCAAGATTTTTGCGTCCAACTGTTCCTGCATCCGTGCGATTGCGGAAATCAATGCCGCCCCAATCACCTGAGGCTGGCGTTGTCGTCGCTAAGGACTGGGCCGAGTTCTTTCCTACCGTCCCGTCATTAAGCGATGTAAGGAATACACTGCCAGGCACGTTCGCCCCTGAAGCATCCTTGATAACCGCTCCCGCAGTATCAAGCAGCAACGGTGTTCCGAGCACCATCAGCGTACCAGCACTGCGATCGACGTTCACGGACGTGCTTCCCACACCAATTCGCGCACGACGAAGCTTTAGTACTGCACCCGAATCGATGAGCACCGATACGTTCTTGGGCACATCCAATGTTGAGCCGTCCGGCAAAGCGCGTCCCAAAGTGTCAAAACCAATTTCGTACGCAAGATTATCAGCTGCCGTGCTTAACTTGCCGTCCGTTCCGCCGTTGCCAACGATGCGTACTACATCACCCGAAGCAGCCGCTGCGAGCGCATCCTTAATGAACTTGTAAGGTGTTCCAATCGAACCGTTTCCTGTAGTAACAGCCGATTTATCCACAAACTTTGTGTTGCTTGGTCCGGATGGGCGGAACCAAAAATCCTGCAAGCCGCCCGGTATACCATCAGCATCGCCGTCAAAAGCCGTTCCAGTACTATCCTTGAGCCCTGAATTAGCAGGCACTCTGAAGTCCATTCGCAACTGGTAATTGCCCTGGGATCGACCTCCTAGTCCGCTATCGGCAATCGTCGGGTCATACGCTCCATTGCCACTTGAGCTAACTCCAACAATGTAATTTCCTTGTGCAAGTTCCAATTCAATGAACGAATCAGAACTGTTGTAGTCATCATTAGCGGCGATTTCTTCCCAACCACCGGTTACCGTACGTTGAAATAACCGAATTTGCGAATCAAGCAGGCTCGCTTGGCTCATCCGCTCGGCGAATGCTTCAATCGTGATTCGACCCGAAACCGGGACCGTAAATTGATAGAGATCAATGTCTTTGCTATCGGGTCGGTACAAGTACTGGCCATGAACGATATCAGCATCACCTGGCAAAACGATTTCAGTGCCAACACCGGGAGCAAAAACAGCATTGAACGTTTGAATCGTTAGCTGTGCAACTTCGTCGGCCAAGCCGAGGCCGAGAAGGCGACCGATACCCTGCATTGCGCCCCGCATGAAGGGTCCACCAAAACCATTCACCGTCGAATCGCTGAAGTCTTGAGTATCAAGCACCGTTGCCAATTGGCCGTTACTCAACACGCCCGATTCGTAAACATTAAAGCCCAGACCATTGAGGCCTACGATACCTGAAATTCCACTTCCCTGAATATCTTCAAACGGTGTTACCGCTCGAGTGTCGCCAACTGCAATGGTAAGACCTAGATTGGTGCTCTCGACAAAGCGAACACCCATGTACTGTTCGTAGATCGAGAAAATTTCACGAACACGCAGCTTTTGCTGTTCAGTGATCGCGTTCAGTTGGATCGTGTTGTTAAACGCCGATGTGCCCAGTTGATTTTGGAAGTTGTAGAAGATAACACTGGTGCCATTGACCGTGTCACCAGCTAATCGTAGCAGACTCTGCAAGCGAATTTGGCGGTTACCCGGATCATCAACTGCGCCAGGGAAATCTAAATTGTATGGCGTTGTGTTTGCTATAGTGGAATCGATAACAATCGACTGCGACCCGGCCGCACCAGGCGTCCATGTTGGCGATAAATTTGTGGCACCAGTGAACGTGTCACTTGGATCTGCGGCAACACTCAACGCAACCGGTGGCAATGGTACTGACGCATCGTTGCCTACCCGCAAACGCAATTCCGAAACCGGCAAAGCAACTCCGGTCGCAGGATTCTGCAACTCGTCAAGATTGCGGCTGTAGACTAACGTGACGCGGTCAGAATCAGGATAGTAGCGGACTGAGCTCGGGAGAACTGTAACGTCGTCGGCGTTGTTGAGACTTCCGGCAGTATGGATCAGCCGATAAAAGGCTGGATTGACAACGCTGTTCGAACCAGGCGAGCCCGCAGTGAAAACAATGCTGTCGCCGTTTTGAAAATATAGCGGGCTACGAAGAGCTTTCAAAGCAGTCAACGACAATCCGTTGACTGTTGAAACGGTTGTGGTATCGATGAGGTCATCGTTGTTGAAATAGACATCGATTTGATTGCGCTGTTGAACCAGCAGACCACCGCTATTGCGAATCACTGGCTGCGGAACAATCGATTCGATCTGAGCACCAAGGTCAAGTTCAAACGATACAGCACTCGTAACGCCCTGGTTGTAGGCGTCGCCGTTTACGTTTCGAAGGGCACGAGTACCCTGACCGATGATTTCAATTCGGTATTTATCGTCCGGCAAGGCCTCTGCAAAACGGACAATAACTTCGCGTGTACTATCTCCCAAGCCAACATACGCCGGAATGACTTCAGTATCGATTACACCAGTCAATAGAAACGGAGAATACGTGATTGGAAGAGATCCCAATCGCGTCGACCCCGAACCGCTGTTCAGAGTTGCCCGAACCAGTCCGCTGGATTGAGAATTGTTGTTAAGTGCGTCGATGAACTCTTGGACTGTCGTTGCAAAGCGCGAGTTTGTATTGATCTCGACATTAATTGTTTTGCCGCTCGATGAAATTATGGGCAAGCCGGCGCCGCCTCGATCACGGCCCGTTACGACAACCGATAGATTCAAACCCGCATTGCCGCTCTCGACAGCGGTCAATCGCACCTGCAAGGTCGAACTCTGACCAAAGCTAGTCGTCACCTTACCGGAATTTGCGCCACCTAGGACCAGAGGGCGAATGGTGTCCACCGTCGAAGAAATGCCAATTGTTTGCGACCCTCGAAGCCGCAAAGCGTAGATCAAAGCCGTCGCCTGCGTGGTCTTGGCAGGGTCAAGCGCTTGCACTAAGTCGTCGACACGCGTTTCTAACGCAGGATTGGAGTTGAGTTGGATCGTGACGTCCCGACCGCTACTGGTTATGACTGGTGCCCGGCTGTCGGTTCGACTGGCTTTCGTAAATTTGACCACGATACCATTGCCAGCTTCACCCACTTGTTGGGCATAGAACCCTACGAGTGTCTGACCATTGGTTCCAAAATCAGTCTCGCTACTGGCTCGCTCGAACACGCCATCATCACCGCTTCGGACGAAACGAATTCCCCCAAGCGTCGCTGGATCAATTCCCGCAGCGTCATCAAAACGCAACCTGAATTCATGCGGCGCGACATGAAGGACTTCACCATTATCGAGCAAATCCCCGGAATTGGGCTGAATGCCCAACAATTGCGGTCCAACCGCCATCAGTTGACGCGACTCTAGGCTTTCCATCAGAATGCGACGAGCGCTCGATCGCTGTTGCAAACGTCGGCGAGCCAATAACTTACGCGATGAGGACAAACCACCAATGGCCATGAATTAACCTCTCGACGGAGAGCAGAAGAGAACTGATAGCAAGGAGCCAAAACCACAAATTTCCGCTGCCGACAACGAGTAAAACTGAGTTCTTCTCATGTCGTCGCGCAACGCCGATTGGGCAAAACGGGGTATTTGGGTGTTTTGGGAAAACAAATAGCTGCGAGTTGGATTGTAATCGGGAACCTGCAGAATTCAACGAAATCCTTGGTCATCCGAAGGCTCAACCGGGATCAAATGTAGATTGGACCGGTCTAAACGACTTTGCCGTACAATTCCACTTGAAATCGGCGCCTGTTTCCCGCGCACACTGTGGGGTTGGAGTAGTTACTAGGGGCAAAAGTTCCCTAACATATCCAATCGGCCCGTTGCAACATTTGCCCCTGAACCACCCGTTCAGCGAAAATCGTTGCAATGCATCAAGAAAGGCCACCAGTCGCCCCTAAAGACGCCGACGAACTACGGAACCGAAATCTTAAAGTGGAAGGGATGCAAACGGTCGGCCCGCTTTCTCACATCTTCCAAAATGACGTCCAAATCAGACGAAACGTCAAATCTCTTAGTCGCCCCCTTCACCCGAACACTCACTGGCTGCTTGAAGTCGACCAGTTCAGGAGTTAGCCAAATCCAAGTTGAGGGAGCAGGGTTTTGACTTATTGAAAACCCGTTCTTCGCCGTAATGCTCGCTTCAATTCCACGTTTGTCTGCTGCGTTGAACGAAAAACTATTGTTGTCAGAAGTGAAATCGGGGGCTTCAATCCAATAGAAAAACCGATCCCCAGGACGCATCATTGATACCTTGATATCCTTCGGATTCCTCTGCCGACGGTGACTAGATAACTGCATCCAGTCCATAATCCGAGGGGCTTCTTCCGGGAAAAACCCTCCTTCACGGCCAATGTAATCGACCGCGATCGCATCATACTGCAGACTCGAAACGTAGTTGTTGATCGTCTTTCCAATTTGAGCCCGAAAACCGCTGCCGTCAAACTTTCCGTAGACAAAATACATCGGCATCAGTTTTGCGTTTTCGCCGTAATGAATGATGAACTTGTCCGCAGTTGGAGAGATCATCACCGCACCGGCCCACAAGTCGGGATGAGACAAGGCCATATCCCAGGCGAGGGCCGCACCAGCCTGATGGCCTGAAATAAATACTCGATCGGTATCGACTGAAAAATACCGAAGCGCATCACGGTAGCATTTTAGAACCCGGGCATGCTCAATTTCCGAATAATTGTATTGTAATTGCCCGTGGTCAGCCCAAACCGGCGAAATAACGATGTAACCCTTGCGAGTAGCCTGTCCCAATCGCTGAGCTTTTGCCTCTGCCTGCTCGCCTTCCTTTACCTGCAAGGAGGACCCGCACCACCAATTTATCTGCACGTCCGGATTTGAACTCAGAGACGGAAGGCTGACCACGCACGGATAATTTCGATTCGGATCGTACTCGGGCGGCGTTTGAACAACGTAACTAAGCGTCTCAGTTCCCAGCGGAACCTGAAGGCGATGCAGTCCAGGTGGATCTTCACTAGCAACCGCTGGAAGGGGCCTGGGTGGCTTCATCAAAGCTAACAGCTTAACGACAAGGTCCGGCTGGCCCCCTTCCAAGGCCTTTAACCGAGCCACAATCTGCGTGCGGCGGACACTATCGGCTTCCACTAAATACTGCTGAACCAAAGCCCGGGCACTGATCAAGCTTTTGGTTGTGGCAAAGTTGTCGAGCCCCGCGCCCGAGCCTAGTAGCCAGCCAGAGAGCGCCAAAGACACCCGTTGCTCAGTGGACAACGCGGGGTCGGCCCGCAAGCGTTCGTAATCCGCCAGCCGCACCGCTGAATCCAAATTTACTTCGCTGAAAATCTCTTTGACCAATGGCGCTACTATCTCCTGTTCCGCCGGTGGCAACTCCTGCTGGTCCTTTTTCAGAGATTCGACAATTCGGCTGACCAACAACAGACTCTGTTTTAGCGACGTGAATTGATCCTGAACCTTTAGTTGAACTTCTACTGGCAAAGTCGCCAATGGAAAGGAGTCTAGGACTGACATCGCCCATTGATATTGGCCAGCGTCCTGACGCGACTTCGCTTCGCGAAACAACTTTGCCGCATTCAGTTCGTCTAATTCTGTCAGAAGCACTCGGTCGAATTCGTTGGGAAACTTTTGAATAGCAGCTTCCACCTCTGCTCGCGCTTCGGCAAAACGTTCGGCCTTCATGTAGAACGTAACCAAACGCGTCCAGTCCCGCGAAGTGGTTAGGTCCAAGTTTTGGTGAAGTATTTCTCGGAGCAATAATGGGGGAATCGAGTCTGTTGCGATGCGTTGATCCCAAACGACCGAATCCGAAACGCGTAGGGTTTCGACTTTGCAATACAAGGGTGTCAACTCGGTAATGGCTTGCACTAAATGCTTGACACCCTTATCCGTTCGAATCGAAAAATTCCGCCGCCCGAATATGTTGAATTGCGAGACTTCTTGCACCCCTTGAATATGTAGATCTCCACCTGTGGTCTCAATTTCCGCTTTGGAAAATGGAAATTCAATCTTGTCCACGGGAATTGCGACCCGCTGGCCAACGATATTCTTAGGTTGAAAGTTGAAGATGGTGTATCGCAGGTCATCATCCAACACACCGATCGGTTTGGCAGTCGAACTGGCCGCTGCCCCCTGTTCATAAGAATTCTCACTGATCGTTTCAGTTGAACGCAGAATGCCGGGCCCTAAGATCATCCCATTGGCCAGTTCCACCGAAACCTTGGGAGGTCCCTGCGCAAACAGCAATTTCGGCAACGTTAGAGGTGACGTTACAAAAACTACAACCGATAGAATCAAAACCCACGGACGCATTATGAATTCCAAGGATGTTAGGTGCGGTTTCAGATTTGTGTTTGCACAAACTCTAACATTCTATTAGAACGTGCTTTTCTCAAGAAACCACTTATTAACGAAAAAAACCCGCTGTAAGGCGGGTTTTTTGTTTTGTTGGTTTCGAAAAAACTGTCAAATTCCGATCAGCGGCCGCCAAACAGTTTACGCAGCGTTTCAGAAGCCGCATCTTTTGAAGAAGCAGTCAGCGGTTTCACAGGTGCCGTCGGCATCTTTCCCGGCTTTTGCTTGCCAGCAGGCTTGACGTCGGCTCTCGTGTCTTCTTGACTCTTTGCATCCATCACCGTCTGGTCGGTCGCGATGCCAACTTTCGACGATTCATCCATCTGAAACTGACGAGTGACGGGGTCCAAACCGCGACGCTCGATCTGCTCGGCTTCATCCAACCACGTACTCACGTCCACTTCTTCAAAGCGGCTATCGTTCACGTTGCTGGCCGTTCGAGCCGCAGCCTCTTCAACTGTCTTGATCTCTGGCTTCTTAACTTTGTCGATACCCACTTCCAACACAGCTATAAATTCAAGTTTTCCCACCCGAATCACATCACCGTTCTTTAGGACCTTGGCCTTGGAAGGATCGAGCAGCTGCTCATTAACATGGGTGCCGTTGCGACTCTTCAAGTCGATTAAGAGAATGCGACCATCCTTGCGAACGATCGCAGCATGTCGACGACTAATCGACTCGCTTTTCGGTCGCAACTGGCACTCTTCACTACGCCCGATAAGGAATTTGTCCGCATTGACAGCAATTAACTTTCCATCATGTCCACCGCCAACAACCTTCAGATGCATCTGCATTCTACATACCCCCGAAAAGATTCCACGCAAACTTCCCGTCGGCTCGAGAAGGATAGCAACCCTAAATTGGGCGATCTTAGCAACAACTCGCTAAGTACTAGCCTACTCCGAATTTGTACTCAAACACCTACATAAATCTAACAAACTATTTTCAGCCTACCCACATTATCGGCTCAGACATGCCAATAAGGCAATAGCTCAAGGCGAAAAAACACATCACTCAGGTCCTCCTCGGCTAAAAACTACGCCAGTGCAACCTAATCTACGCACGACAGCTCCATTCCGACCCCGCAAATTGACCCATTTTGGGGAAAGCAAGCACCTGCATTTGCCGAGCAAGCTGCGAGTCACATTGGACACTTACCCCAAATAACGCGTCAATTCCCCTTTCAATCCGCTGGCACAATTCTGCCATGAAAAGTCGGTCCGGTGGCGTCTTTTTCCCTTCATTCGGCAATAACTCCTGCAAACCTCTTAGGCTGGGTGCATAACTACTCTTAGCTATCAACAAACTTCCGTGTTGTAAAAGTGCTCCTTTATTTCGCCGCTGTGCGCTTCCTACTAATTTGTCATTGCCAACGACCACGTCGCCTTCACTGCGACGATGGAAACACAAAAATTCCGATTTACTAGATACACTCTCGCTAGTGCCTGTTGTCTGTAAGTTGTAAGTTTCTCGCCATTGTCGCGCCCCCAACCCCAACTCGCCAAACCATGCAACAAAAACATCATGCACTGCCGAGTAAATCGCTGGAGCAGCCCCCACATGCGAACTCGATTGGGGCACCGCCAACGAATAAGTCAGGTCGTGATGATGGATAATCGCGCCACCGCCAGTCGCTCGACGCACCATTGGCAAACCGCTGCTCGACGGATGCGTTTCTCGATCAATCAGTCTTTGAAAATAACCCAACGAAAGAGTTGGCTCAGACCACTGATACAATCGCAACACGATAATTCGACGCTCACCAGCAATGTCTAACATGGCATCATCTATGGCCATGTTCATCAAGCCGCTTCGCGGTTCATCAATGTAGCTGTACGCTTCCATCGCCCCAGTCAAACTTTCACTTAAGCTTGAGCGCATTGTTTGCGGTATGCATCAAAATCAAGCAGACCATCCAGCGACGCTCCAGCAGCTAATTTCACTTTGATAATCCAGCCGTCACCAAACGGATCTTCCCCAAGCTTTTCTAAGTTGTCAGCCAACTTCGAATGCACAGCAACGACTTCGCCATCGACCGGACTATAAAGCGGACTGACAGCTTTCACCGATTCGACTTCACCAAATTCACGACCAGCTTTGACCACTTGCCCCACAGTTGGCAGCGCCATGTAGACCAAGTCGGTTAGTTGCTCGACCGCGAAATCCGAAATACCAACGACCGCAATTTGCTCGCCGCCTTCTTCTATCATACCAACCCATTCATGGGATGGGTTAAATCTCAAACTCTCAGGTGTCATGCAAATTCTCCGATGAAGCAGTTGTTATGGTTAACACGCTCGTGGGCTGACGCTGCTAGCGTCAGTTCTTCTGCTGTATCGGACGCTGGCAGCGTCCGCCACGCTAAGTTCTCAGCTTCGTTTGTAAAAAGGTAGTGGAGTAATCGTAGCGCTAACTGTGGAACCACGTATATCGACATCCACACCCGCGCCAACCCTAGCAACTTCGGCCGCAAGGTAAGCCATCGATATCGGTACCTCCAGTGTCGGCGAGAATGTACCACTGGTCACTTCACCGATTTGGCGACGATCAGGGTCTAGTACCGCCGCTCCTTCGCGGGCCGCGCGACGCCCCTCCAACTTCAATCCAACTCGGACGACAGGTTGGTGCAATGTGCTCTTCGCCATCAATTCTTCTGAACCCAGAAAGGTCCGATCCCCGAGGCTAACAGCAAACCCTAAGCCCGCTCGAAACGGGTCCGTATCTTCGTTCAGTTCATGACCGTACAGGGGCATTCCAGCCTCGAGTCGCAATGTATCGCGAGCCCCCAGGCCAACCGCCGCAATACCATGTTCACGGCCCGCCAACATTAAATTCTCCCAAACTCGCGGCGCATCTTCGGCTTTTACCACCAGTTCGAAACCGTCTTCGCCGGTGTAGCCCGTTCGAGTCACGATGCAGGGTTTTCCCATCTGCTCCGTAACAAGACCTTTGTAATTCCTAAGGGCCAAAACTTTCGGCGGCAGAATTCGTCCAGCGATCTCGGCCGCTTTCGGCCCTTGCACCGCAATCATCGCCGTTGTATCGGTCGCATCATGAAAAGCGACATCCGGAAAATCCGCCAAATGCGGCTGAATCCACTTCAATATCTTAGTCCGGTTGCTCGCGTTAACAACCAACAAGAAAAACTGCCGACCGCTTGGACTCTCCAAACACGCCACCAAAACGTCGTCGAGAATTCCACCCTCTTCGTTGCACATCAATGAATACCGGACCATTCCCGACTTCATATCCGTAACACGACGAGTCAGCAAATGGTCAAGCAACTGGTCCGCCCGTCCCCCTTCAAATCGCAGTCGCCCCATGTGCGAAATGTCAAACAAACCAGCCGCTGTGCGAGTCGCTTTGTGCTCCAGCACAATCGAAGTGTACTGAATGGGCATCTGGTAACCGGCAAATTCAGCCGTCCGCGCACCATGGGCTAAATGCCACTGAGTAAGCGGTGTAGCGGCAAGTGACACGTTCATCAAGAAACCTTCAAGTGGCGTGCAAAAATGTTGGTGCAAACATGTTGGTGCAAACAAACTGTGCGCGGACGCTTTTACATTCGTCTTTAACCGGTAACCAGCGGCGTCGATAACCTGCCCGTTCTGGCAACGATAAACGGAGTCAACCTCGGCCGATGCACTCAAAATAACTTGTCAAGGATCAATACTCGCCTGAGCTTATTCCAGTCGCACGGCAAGTCAACATTGTAGCCGCTCTAAAACAATCGAGTAGCCACCCCAAGCCGCTTTAAGCACTTGCTTCAGCCAATCATCCTCGCAAAGAGTGTCTCTTCTTCGCCATCGTAATCCACGATCGCAACTCGCCCTTTCCAAACGGCCTCTTCCACCGGGGCGACCATCGAATCCGGAATGAACAAGCAGACATCTTGGGCGTGTCGACTATCGTACGATTCCAGCCACTTGCCTCGCACTTCGGGCGTATACTGCGTCGTTATCTCATCGCAGACACCCTCGACTTCAAGCGCCATGGTGAACTCATGCGCACTGATTGCATCTAGAATTAATCGCAAACTCCCCGCGTCCTTAGATTCTTGGATTTGGTCGATGACCTGATCCAACCACTCGTCTTCCGCCGAACTGGCTTGAGCCGTTTCAAGCCGACCGCTTGCCTCTGCCTGCGAGTTTGGCTGGATAATCAAAGGAAATGTCTCGGTCCAGTCCGGCCATCGTGGAATATCGATCCGCAATATGACCGTCCAAGCAATTTCGTTATCCACCATCTTCATTGACGGCGCCGCCGAGTTCGGAACTGGGATTTCGAAATCAAAACTCTGTCGTTGCCCACCGGGTAAACGCTGCGGTCCGGCTAGTTGTTTAATTTGCTCGGAAAGTTGATGGGAATGCAACTTTCGATTGCTACCCGACCCTGAAGTGCACTTCTCGACCCCCAAAAAACTGAGGTTGACTTGATTGATGTTCAGGTTCCACTTCGGCGTAAAACTTAAGTGCCCGTGAACCACTTCACCCGGTTTCAAACGCCTTGGTTCCAACTTCGTTTCGATTGAACCTGTAAGTTGCTTGGGCAAGAACGACTTAAAGAACCAAATGAGGGCTGCGATGATCGCGACGAATGGAATCAACCATACAAAGGCAATGGCAAAAACGCTGACGAGTATAACGGCGATAACGACTCCAATCCAACCACATCCACTTGAAACCTGCTTGCGCGATGGCTGAATATCAGCGGGTGAATTCGCTACCACCACCGGAAACTCAGCGCTGGCTTTCGGATCTGTCGCCCAAGCCAGCTTCGCGCGGGCATCGACACAGTGGCTTACATTGAGAAACGTCCCATAGTATGTCGGCGGCCAGGCAGCAGCATTTAACTTGAAAGGATATTTGTATTCCTGCCCCGCCTGCCACGCCCCTTGAAAGGCGATCGTCTCTTCGCCAACGCCTGAATCGATATTGCCTTGACCGTGCGTCGACCATCGCGTTGCAACGACTAGTCCTTTGCAATTCACATCCTTTTCGCAGCGAACAAGCACCATGCCAGTGACCTGCTCGCCCCCTATGCGAATCCTCTTCGGCTCATCCAAGTGAATCTTCAGATTGCAGGCGGCCAAGGTGTTTGCTCCGAGATACTTAGTTGAAATCGTTCATACAAAAAGTGCTCGATACGGCGCAGATTCGAATCAAACCGATGTATCAATTGCTCTGCGAAATTCACATCGATTTGGGGAATTGGCAACTCTGCAACCAGTCGACTAGCTTCTATTCGACGGTTCAGAATTCTCGCAACCAAGTTAGGTTTCTTTTCGCGCTCGACATTCACATTCTTAACATGAAAGCCCGCACTTCGCAGGCGCCAAGAATAGTCCACATGCGTGCCGATTACGATAGGGCCACCACCGCAAAGCAGTCGCATGTGTTGCCTCCACCCCATCCGATCCGCCTCATCCACAAGCACTGGACGCGCGAGGGGCAAAACAGGGCGGCACCCTGCTTCAGGATAGTAAACATAAGCTGCACTCCGCAGCCTCTTTTCGATCGCTAACAGATGCGTCGTCTTCCCAAATCCACAACCACCTACAAATTGAATCGCCGTACGCTTGTCAGCTAAAGCCCCGATCCATTCGTCCAACTCATCAATCACCGCCAACTCCGCCCGTTCAGCCCGCGTCAATTCGCCGAATGGATTGCGATGCAAATTGAAGAATGAATAAGGTGATTGCTTGGGTAATTCAAGTCCCGTGCGCCGAGTGCGACTATTTTCTGCCAACATGCTGGTAACCTAACTTTCAGTGCTTACTACCCATTACTTTCCTCGCACCCTCAACTACCAACAAAGCCGCCGCACCAAACAACAGCCCAACTCCAATGTTTAACAGACCCGAAACGGCGTACACGATCGGCCATCCCAAATGCGACCACTCGCCGACATACTCTGCAAAATGATGCAGGGGGTTACCCAACCACTTGATACCATGCACAATGATCCCGCCACCCACAGTGAACATCGCAATCGTACCGACAATCGAAAGCAGCTTGAGCAACTTAGGAGCCGCCTGAACTAACATCCGGCCGATCCACCGCCACGAGCGACTGAAGAACGTCCCGCCCGTCCTCTGGCTCATCGCCAAACCGATATCATCCAGCTTCACGATGCCACCGACCAAACCATACACACCGACCGTCATGATCATTGAAATTGCAATCATGACCGCTACTTGGGTCCAAAACGGTTCTTTCGCGATCAACCCCAGCGTGATGACAATAATTTCCGCCGACAGCACAAAGTCAGTCCGCACCGCGCCTTGAATGCGTTCCTTTTCAAACGCAACCATATCGACCTTCTCATCGCTCAGCGCAGCTATTAAATCGTCGTGGTGTTTGTCTTCTTCCTTACCATGCAAGAATTTATGACAAATCTTTTCAACACCCTCGAAGCACAAATAGATCCCGCCGATCACTAGCAGTGGAGTTACCCCCCAAGGCGCCACATAATTTACTGCCAAGGCTGTGGGACAAAGAATCGCTTTGTTGACCAGCGACCCCTTGGCCACTGCCCACACCACCGGCAACTCGCGATCGGCATCCACGCCATGCACCTGCTGCGCATTAAGCGCCAAGTCATCGCCGAGAACACCCGCCGTTTTCGAAACCGCCACTTTGCTGAGCACCGAAATGTCTTCTAGCAAGGTAGCGATATTATCAATCAGTGTCAGAAGGCTAGCACCAGCCATTTCAAGTCCATATAGTTACAGGATCGACACCCGAAGTGGGGGGGTTCCTCCTCAGGAACAGCAAACTAGGTTACCCAATTCGTAGTCGACGTGAAGCACTTGGCAAAGTAAGGTGTTGGAAATGCAGCGATTTACGTGCCCAACGCCATTGAATCCTTCCAGTCATAAATCTTAGGTGTAATAAACGACAACGATGATGCCACGTGGCGTACGATTAATGCCATTTACTTTGGCATCCGAAGTACGGAGGTCAAGGCTGGGGGTTAAGCCGCGTAGCGGTGTAAGCATTTAGCATTGGGCGTGAGCCCGCAGCTAAATGCTTATGCCGCGACGCGCAAAATCTAAGTTTGGCGTTTGTCTTGAAAATTCGAGAGTGAATGGCATTGGGCGAACGCTGCCATCATCCGCGAAAACTTCCAATACCCAGTGCAGACGCTGGCAGCGTCTGCCACGTTGAGTTTCGCCAATCGTCGAGGGCCGTGTAGAAAGAAAACCTGACCTTCTTTGTGACGAGTAGGCAGAATGCACGCTACTTCACGCCGATCCCTGCCCCACGTCCGGTGATCACGCTGCGCACGCCGATCAACTGCGAGGGATCTCGAGCCAACTTGTCTGAGAAAATCCGCGCGTCCTCAACAATCGGCTGCATCCGATGCGTTAGCAGTTCGACGTTTTCAAGCGTCCGCACAAACGAATTGTAAAGCTGATCATCGGCTAGCAGTTTTTGCACAGTCCCTTGGCTATTGTTCACCGTGCCTGTCAACTTCCGAATATCAGCTAGCGCAGCGTCTAAGTTACTTAGCGTCCGCAGCGCATCGCTAACAATCCTGTCACCATTCTGGCCAAGCGGTCGGGTAAAATCAGAAACGTTCTTCATCGTCTCCTCGGCCTCTCTACCCACTCCTTCAAACGAGGCGATCGTCTTCCGAGTTTGTGTCATCACACCTTCGGCTTCCTCCATCAAATGCGGCAGTTTTTCCGCAATCTCCCGTAGCCTAGGATCATTAAACAAGCCTTCGATGGAGATGAGCGTATTGTCCAGAATTCCCATCGACTCTTCAGCCTTCTTGGCAAGTTTCTGGAAAGGTCCATCCTCGTTGTCTCCGTCGCCTCCGCCGATCACTTGCCGAATGTCAGCCGCCAAACCCCTGACCTCATTACCCGCCTGCTGAACGGCTCTAAAGGTCGGCTCTATGGAGGTTAGAGTGGGCGCCAACGATTCCTGCATCTTGAGCAATGCCTCAAACGGGTCCGGAGCGACTTTCCCAGCTCCTTCACCAAGGTAGTCGCCTTGCGCTAAGACCGAATTGGCGATCGCTTGCTCATTGGAGTCAAGCGTACCATCCTTAGGCGATCCGCCGCTTCCATCAAAACGCCGCAGGCGCTCCTCTTCATTGGCTTGCACGAACTCGACAACATTATCGCCAGTAATGAGCGACCCTGTGCCAATTCGAGCAACCTCGCTGGCTCGAATTTTGTATTGGGAATCCAACTCCATCGTTAGATTCACACCAGGGTTCTTGGTGTCATTGTCTTTGGAATCAAGCAGTTTGACGCTCGTCACGCGCCCGATTTGAACACCGTTTTTGCGAACCGGCGTATCGGTCTCAACGCCCGGCGCTCGGTCAAAGTTGATCGTAATCTCATACCGCCTCGCAAAGAAATTCGGGGCCGCTCCGAAGAACAGAATCAATATAATTGTGATCACCAACGAAGCGACGACCAACACGCCCACTCCGAATCGATAACCTTGCTCGTCCATTTTGATAACCCTCTATTAAAAAAGGTGTCAGACACCTTTTAATGCCGCAGACACCTTTTAACGCCGATACGTATCCGACAACCTTGGCGTCTCGTCAAAACCGCCCAGCGAACTACGTTGCAATTCCATCAGACGCTCGCCCGCTTCACCCTCCACAAACTGCCGCACACGTTTATCTTTCGTCGTATCCAATCCTTCCGGAGGACCGTCGTAGATCACTTGATTCTCACCGCGACCCAACCGTGAGAACGGATACAACATCACCACTCGATCGGCGACCTTGCGAGCCGTCCGCATGTCGTGAGTCACAATTAGGCTTGTCACTTTGCCCTTCATTCGCGTCCGCAACATCAACTCATTGATCACGTCGCTCATAATCGGATCTAGGCCTGTCGTCGGTTCATCGTAGAGCATCAAATCCGGCTCTAGAATCAACGCTCTTGCGATACCGACGCGCTTGCGCATCCCCCCCGACAACTGGCTCGGTCGCTTGTGCAACACGACCTCTGGTAACCCGACTTCAGCCAATCCTTCGATAACCATACGATCAATGCTGCGACCGTTTGCCAAGTCATGCTGGACTACCGGAAAGGCGACGTTCTGACCGATCGTCATACTGTCAAACAAAGCCGCATTTTGAAACACAAACCCGAACTTGCAACGCAACTTGGTCATCTCCACATCGCCCAGCGTATGGATGTCGACGCCGTCGTACAACATCGCTCCCGAAGTTGGTGTCATCAGACCAACTACGCTCTTGAGTAACATGGTCTTGCCGCAGCCGCTCTCACCAATGATCGCAACCGTTTGCCCGCGCGGAACCGTCAAGTTAATGTTGCTAAGAATCGTTTGCTTAGCGAATTGCAATGTCATGTTACTAAGCTCAATCAGCGGCTTGGCCACCGACCGCTTTGTCGCAAAATCTTTTGCAAGTTCATCTACGTAAGTCATTTTTAAAACAACTTCGCTCCATGTGGCCACAGTGACGTATAAACCGCATCCAGGAAAATACTCAGCATCAAGTCGAGTCCGATTATCAACACGAAACTGAAAACGAACGCCGCTGTCGCCGCGCGGCCCACACCTTCAGCTCCCGCCTGACAATGAAAACCACGATAGCAACTCA
>JANNNN010000525.1:0-9383 GCA_031398555.1 Planctomycetia bacterium
GAGACAGACGCGTGGATGTATCAACCACAATGGCAAACCATCAGTGTGGGAATCGCCCTGATAATGATTGCCGTACTCTTCCGTAGAAGTCCTGAGACGCAGCGCGTTGTACAAATCGAAGCCCTGTAGCCCGTACCCTAAGCCGCGCGACGCATCTCTTTGTAAGCCAGCAGTACGTGATAGAGATCGGAAGATATCTCAACGGTCTCTTCTGAAAAATCGTTAAGCCAATTGCGGTTGTTGCGGACGGCATCGACGAGCAGCGGTAGAACTTGCTGCATGCTTACTGCCACTCGAGGAATATCGGACTTCATCGGAGAGTCCAAATAGTCCTGGTCGCTAACGAGTCGTAGTTGATGGGCCGCCATATTCGCTCCGCTGAATGCACTGTTCACTACTTTGTAAGTTCGCTGGCACTGCGGGATACATAACCCCAGAGCGGACAGCACAGTCCTACCTTTATCGTCTGCGACGACTTGGCGGATTGAGGCGACTTTTACGATTAATCAAAATATGCGGGCTCAGTTTGTAGTTTGTATTGCAGCGGATGCGGAGTTGGCGTCGAGCGGAAGGGTGGTAGCGATTCCGTTTGTTTGTGCGGCCGTTTGGCGGCTTTTCGTGTATTCGTAGAGCACAGAGTCGATTCGAAGGTTGAGCCCTTCGAGTTCATTTAGTAGAAAATCGTGTCTTTGATCGAGTTCATCGAGAAAATCGAGTGCGTTGTCGCGTCTTGTATCGGCTTCATCGGACATTGGGACGCTCGCAGCGGGATTTTGATGGCAATGAAAGAATGCAGAGCTATGCACTGATCGAACCGCATTAGCGATTGCCATGAGATCGGGTTGTAACGTTCGCTCTGAGCGAACTGGGGCGTGTGGGAAGCCGGGGCAGAATTACTGGCTAGCGTAGCTTGGTAGTTGTCTTGAGCCTTAATTTGCTAGCGTTTTGCTGGACTTTTCGAGGTCCTCCACCAAAAGCTTGAAATCCGTGGCCGAACGCTCAATGAAACGCCTGGACGAAAGCTGAAAGGCTCGATAGACTACGCATGCAGCACGAAGCCTGCGATTTAGCAAAGTTGTAGCTGAGAGAGGGGCGACGAGGACTTGTCGCGATCCTGTGGGTTTGCTATTTGAATTGCTTTAAGAGCTCATTTTCCCTGCCAGTCCGGTTTACGGTTTGTGCAGGGACATTACACTTTACAAAAACCTTAATACTTGCGTTTGATTATTTAAGCGACACATTTGGAGGACTGCATGGTCAAGTTGATGGTCCGTGACCGGGAAACGATTCAGGAAGCGGTACGCCGATTCCGAAAATTGGTTGAGCGAAGCGGTATTAAAAAAGAGATGCGCCGTCGAGAGTTTTACGAAAAGCCAAGCGAAGTAAAGCGTCGCAGTCGTCTGCGAGCCGAGCGTCGCGCCCGTCGCACACGTCAACTTGCGAACGTATAGACTGAACTTTTTAGGTATATGAGTGTCTAGAAGTTGAATCGCACGGATTCAGTCTAGACATATCCGAGGGCGAATAGCTCAGTTGGTTAGAGCGCTACTCTTACAAAGTAGATGTCGGGGGTTCGAGTCCCTCTTCGCCCACTAGAGGGGTAATGGCCTGAGTCGACAGGAGTTGACTCAAATCGCCTAACCCCTTATCCTGCAAGAGGTTGAGAACAGACTTGGCCTCTTTTGTCGGCTCATCAGTGGACTTGCTCCTTGTCGACACCCGATGGGGCAATATCTAGGGCAATTCTTGCCCAGTCCAAATCCTCGTCGGTCACCTGCCAATAGCTCTTGAGTGCAACCTCCACAGTGTGCCCACAGACTGCTGTCGCAACGTGAGCAGGCAGCTTTCGAGCCATGTCAGTAGTCCCAGAAGCACGTAGGTTTTGCATCAATTTTGGCCAGGGTTTTACTTGGGCTCGCGTGAGAATTCGCAACACGTGCGTTCGCAAGTTGGTCTCCAATGAACTCGTCGGGAACACGCGGTCGCTTCCATCGGAGACCTCACGTAGAGCAAGAAGCCTTGCTGCTGTGCAAGGAACGATGCCAGCCCACCTGCGTTAGATGCCGCAGCTTTGCCTTCGGGCGATTCAAGCAGAAGCTGATATCCGTTAGCGTGACCGCCGTAGTGGAAAATAGCGATTCGGTTTCGATAACGAGGATCTCCGAGCACGATAAAGATGTCGCTCGCCGTACAGTTTTGTTTCACAACGACCTCGCACAAACCAGCTTGTTCGGCTGGTCGTAACGCTGCGCTCAGTCGTCTCGCTTCATCCGGTAGGTTCCGAAGATAGCCGGCCTTATCGTCTCGGTCGTTAGCAAAGGCGAGGAAGATGACTGGACGGTTGGTTCGCGCTGCCATGAAATTTTGCCTCGATTCCTTTTACTACCAATTAACTTTTGTCATTGCATTCAGCCCTGCATCTGAGGCGAAGTAATTAAGGTGATGGCAAATGATGTTTTCTTTTCTCGGTGGCGGGGTACGGTTGTCGGCGACGCCTCGGATACTGTCGTCGGCTACTGCGATGTCGTGACCGGCGTTTTTATACATCCTGTCAAACAGGATTCCCGTACCGATTTTCGCGATCAATTTGGCAGCGATTTGATCTGTTGATTCTCGGTAATCGCGGATGTCGCCTGCTACGATGGTGTACGGAATGCCGGGATCGGGGCTGGCGTTGAGCGTTTTGATGAAATCGGAACTGGGATTCATCTGCTCAAGTGTTGGAGTAAGCTTCTGCGAGCGATTGAGCAAGTAGACCATCGCGCCGCCATAGGGAGCAAACACGGGGAAGGTGTTGAGCGCCAGTGTGGTGAGCACGCTGGTTAGCTTGCGAGCTGAATCGACGAAGCCGAACGGCGAGCCAACATTGGGTGTGCCGAACATGACTAAGTGGTCGACGACTCTGTTACCCGATTCGCGTTCGATGAACCAACGCGAGACCAAACCGCCCATCGAATGAACCACCGTCGTCAGTCGTTTGTCGTCCGTTTCATGCAAACCAACACCCTTGAGTTGTTGCTTTAGCATGACTGCGGTTTCAGAAATCGGCGTGCTGAGGTTTTCGTAATCGTAGGTTAGCACTAAATCGAACTTCTGATCGACGCTCTGGCCGTCGGTATCCTTCGCTGATCTGAGCCCAGTGACGATCGAGTCTGTATTACCGATGATTCCGTGCATTAACAATATGACATTCTTGGCGGCGGCAACTTTCTCGGCAACTTGATTGCGATGCCGAGTAAATGAGCCGTCGTCCTTATATTCGATCCAGCCCAGCTGATTGACGTTTCCCTGCTTCAAGTAGGTTTTGAAGAAGTACATCTTCAGCGCTTTGCCGAGACTCCGTCGGCTGTCGGGGAGGTCTGGAATCTCACTGATGCTGATATGCGTCAGACCTGCGTCATCCTGACTGGGATCACCGGTCAACAATATGAACTCACCGTCAAAGGCTAGCGGAAGTATGAATTCGCCTTCGGCAAGATCAACGTCCAATTCGATCTCGAGCGGATTCAGCTTCAAATCTTCAGGATTATGGATTTCCGTCAGCTCCAAAACATTCTCGTTGTCCCCCCGCGTTCCAGAAAAGTTGATCAACTCCATCCCGTGACGTTGCAAAGCGAGATAGAAATCCGGTTCTGTACCAAGGCCGCGCGATCCAGATTGAGCGGCGCTAAGACTGATCGCGGCTTGAGACGTCGGATGTCCCTTGATTTTGATCTTGCCGTTAGCGAGCGATGTGTCCTGCTTGGAAACGACGTTGAGTTGTCTAACCAATTTTACGTGCACATCTTTTGTAAACCATTCATTCTCGTGTATGAGCTTCTTTTTCGGAGGGCCGAACGTTAATCCTTTCGTACCTCGCAACTGGCTCTGGTCAAAAATATACCCGATCTCTATTGGGTCTTGACCAAGCAAAAAGTCGTCGACCTTCTCTGTACTTACGATCAATTTGAACGAGTGCGTCGACTCGTCCCCCTCGGCGTCCTCTAAGCTCAAATTGAAAGTTTCTTTGCCATCGAGGGTCACGACGAATTCAGAATTGATTGGCTCCGCACGCTCATTGCATAACACTTGGAAACCATAATCATCTGCAAAATACACGAGCAACATGTGCAAAGGTTGCTGTGTCAAGTTGTTCGCCTTCAGTGTTGCCTGAACGATTTTCCACTCGCCATCTTTATGGTCGATATTGATCGTGATGTTATTTGCTGTGTACTCATGTTTATCCTTTTCGTTGAGCACTTCGACAAATTTGAAAGGTACTTCACTAGGTTTCATCTTGGTGGAATGATTTTGCAGCACTGAAGCTCTCTCCCAGTCGGCGACTCGCTTCAGTATCGAGAACATGTACTGGGCTGCTGACTCTGTATAGCCCTTCGCACCTTGAATCAACTTTCCTGTCTCGCTCAGCTTCAGTAGGAATTGATCTCCAGCCGCGACAAGCGTGTAGCGAGCCGCTTGTGGCGTGTCCGTTATCAGCGAAAACCCAAGCGAGCCATCTTTCGAATTAGCAAAATATATTTCAAAAGCATCTTTCCCCTTGGGTTCACCATCCAAATAAACGAACATCGGTGGCACAGGTAGGCTGGTGATCTCGGCTTGATAACGCGTAGATTCGTCGGATCTGAGGTCTAGCAGCTTCAGTTCGCTCTTCTGTGCACCCACTTGAGTTGACGCAGCATGCCCTGCCAACTTTGCAGGATCAGTTTCGGAGTAAAGAGCGAACTCCGCCTTCTTGTCAGCATCGCTCGGAAGGCCATGCAGTGCACCACAATCGACTCGCCAGCTTTCTTTTTCGAAATAGACGCTGTAACGGCGAGCCTTTTTTGCGGCTTGTCCACCCAGGAATCCACTGTACGCGTGGAACCCGCGAGAAGTCTCAAACTGCGGATTTTGATTGTCGGCCCGTTTGCGCACCGCCGCGCGGCAGCGAACAAACAAATCCGCGTATGCGATATTATTTCCGGTTGTTTCGAGAACTTCTAACAATGTGCTGGTGAACACGCCGCTATGGTCTTGGCCTTCCCAAGCCTTTTGAACGCGTTCACAGGCCGCCAACAAAATATGTCGGCTAGCCGGAATCTCCAGCGACTCGCCGCGCTTACTTAACGACGTGTAGTAGCCATTGAGATAGCTCTCCAACGGTCTTTCGTCATACCTCTCATGAGTCTGGCGAGCCCGGAGTTGCGTGAAGTCATCTGCGCCGCGTGTAGCAGAGCCGCTATGGCAGCTATCGAGCAGAACGGCGAGATGCGGATCGTTTTTCGACAGTTCAGCCAAAAGAATCGCTAGTTCTTTATCCGCCAGATCGAAGCCACCCTCCTCGCGGCTATCGTAACAGACAAGCCCCTCGTCCATCCCCTCAGGATAGAACTTCTTAAATGCCTGAGCGGATTTGCATCGAGCGCCATGACCACAATATTGAAAAACCGCAACGTCGCCGGCTTGGGCTTTTGCGAGATGAGACCGAAACTGGCTAATGATGTTTGGTCGAGTCGCATCGGAGTCCTTGAGGATCTCAATGTGTAGTTTGTGGCTTTTAAAATGTTCAGATAAATAACTTTGGAAGTGGTCGACATCGTTGATGCAGCCACTGAGTTTGCCAACACTCGGCGAGTAACGATTGATACCCACAAGCAATGCAAAGATTTCACCAGCCATATAACAATTCCTTCGCAACATCCACTGCCATGTATGAAATCGACCACGACGAGTGTGAATTGTACAGAAATCATTTCTATGGGTTGTCGGAGTTCTATCGCGGCACGTAGATTTTTTAACCGAAATCGAGCGATTGGTAACGCATGGCTCACGCGTGTAACGGAGTTTGAATCGTGCGTGATTCAAATACCTGATTCGTTTTCATCCTACGTAAAGCTCGTTCACGACAGAGGGGCGTCGGAGTCACCCTGGACATCCATCGGCTTGAACACGCGTTTGAATGCCTCATCCTGGGACGCATTTAGTCGCATCTTTTCAACGAGAGGTCTAAACTGACGGTCAATCCATTGTGGCCGCGTCGTTCCAGAACTATATTTCCTTTCTTGGCGAGGGATAGTATGGTAGACCATGAAAAACGATATTTCTTTGCAATAGGTGGGCAAAGATAGATCATCGATTTTCAGACTAAATAGATCCTCACATAGCGATACATACTCGGAGGATGCCGAATCGTCTTTCACCAAGCGACGGGATACCTCTCGAAACCAATGTGCGAAAACTAAATTTGCCTGCCGATGTTTCGATCGCATGACTTTGTCGTGAAAGTCGTTACTCGAGGAACGATAGTCGACTGCCGTCGAATCACTCGACTGGTCATACCACCCGAGCCGATACAGAAACAGAAATACATCCTTGGGGCTCGATCCGTTCAGCAGGAACTCGCAAAGCAATTGCTCAAGGCAAGTATGCAGAAACCATGATCTGGAAAAGTTCCTTGGGACAGCAATTTCTTGGTCGTTTCCCAAGCCATTTCCAAATTCACCGTTAAGGTATTCTAAGACCGTCAGCGTGATCGTTTCCGCATCATCCTCTCCCAGATAATTAATTAGCCAATTGAACGCGTAGTTCGCGATCTCTTGCGCCATGATCGGCGAATCAAGGTCGTTCTCCATTACTTGGTTTAGTCGAACGCACCCGATTAACTCGTGCATCCCTTCGATCCAGTCTTGCAAATTTCCAAGGCTGTCGATGACGCGCGTGACAACGTGGTAATAGTATGAGGACAAAACCGTACCTGCCAATTGTCGGTGGAAATCTTGCAAGGCCGAAAGTCGCTGGACCGGGCAGATGTCGTCAGCCGCAGCCAGGAAGTACATCAATGCGAAGAGTTCGCGTTCCGACAGGCTGGGGCGCAGTTCCAAAACTTTGCCTAAAACCATTTCTCTTTCAACAACGGTCGCTTGTGTGGATGCAAAGAAAACAGCCGCTCCCGGTATTGAAGGCTCTTCAAACGCCCACGCCCAGGCCTCGCTTTCCAGTAACTTTGGCAGAATTCCAATCAAAGCTTTATTGCCACTTCCCAAGAGCAGAAATTCCCAAACCCCCTCGCAAGCATAGTCAACATCGAACTCAGCGAACCAAGCAGCTATCCGTTCGCGAGTCAGCGGATTTTGCTGGCTGCCAACGCCGCTTTTCGCCACTGAGGCGATCCATTGATACCAGAGATTTTCGAATCTAAGTTCGATTCGGCTGTCGGTATCAACGAGATCATTGGCCGTAATTCGCACAATCAATCCCATTTTCTCAAGCGAGCCGAATGGCGAGTTCCGCCATTCCCTATCCGACAATAAAGGCTGTGCATTCGGACAAAGCGTCTTCATGTCGAATATCTGTTGAGCAATCGCCTTGCATGCAGCAATCAATTCAACCTTAGTGAACGTCGTGTCGATTCGCTTGGCGAAGATCTTATCCCACTGAAGCAAACAGAAACCCGCCGTATTGAGCGATCCTAACGGAACGTTTCCTTGTTCGCTTAGATAATCAATGTACAGCCATGCCATAAGCGGAGAGAGTAGCTGTCGCTTCAGCGGAGCATTTAACTCAAGTTGTTGAAGTTCAACCAGTGTAGATACGTGCTCTTGCAAGATTTTGACACCGATCTCGTGTGCGACATTGAGGCTATCGAGTAGTCTCCAACCGCCTAAAGTGTTGTCCGTTGCCGAATGATCGGACCAAAATGGTTGCTGGTAAAGAATTTGATCGAACATCGTATCCTGCGCAGTGATCAACCAACTCAGGCATCCAAATCTCGTACTTCTGCGAATCCAGCCAGTGAATTCATCTAAGACATTCTTTGTGGAAAGAAAAAAACGATGCAAATCTTCGACGATGCAAACCATTCGCAGATCGCAATCGTGGAGGAGGCGATTAAGGTCCTCTACGCTTTCATAGTCGACGCCAGTGAGCGTTTGAATGCGTTGTAGAAGCCATTGATCAAAATCGGTAATCGCGTCATCGACGATCAGTGGTATAGTGACGACGTTATTACTATGGGCATCGCGAATAACATGAGCCACAAAATGGGACTTGCCAGAACCAAAGCTACCTAGTGTCAAAAAACATCTCGCAAAGTGGGGCCGTTCTATAAGTTTGTCCGCTAGGTCGCGGACAAAAAACGCCATGGTCAATTCGTGTTTCAAATCGTTACTTGTATCATCCGTCGATTCGTGGTGATTGCGAAGCTTCAGTTTAGTGTGCAACGTGTCAAGCAACGCTTGTGCCTTTAACCGAATCTTTCGCGCCTGAATGCTCAACGACTCCCAAATGGTGG
Organism: Planctomycetia bacterium; assembly: GCA_031398555.1. Lineage (GTDB taxonomy): Bacteria > Planctomycetota > Planctomycetia > Pirellulales > Pirellulaceae > Aureliella. The sequence continues at coordinate 8,270 of JANNNN010000525.1, forward strand.
AGTAGTCCGAAGTCCAATCAATCGATTTAAGATCGTCGATAGCTTGACGAAAATTAGGATGAAAATCACCATCTGCCAGCCAGCTTTGTACTGTATCAACCCATCGCCGACTCTTTAGGAATTTGTTCCATTCAGGAATCAGTGGCGATGCCACGGAGCATTCATGAATGGTCGTCGCGGCGGAAACTCCCTTGCATTGAGTCGTCAGCATATGTTTTAGGCACATAGTTCGCAGCGCTTTGGGAAGTGACCAGGCTGAAGCATCGTCGCTCGCCACTCGCATCTCCCATGGCAGCAAATCCTGGGTGCGTTCCCCTGCTGGTTGCCCTTTCAGAGCGTTCGGTAGAATCAGGCCGCGCTCTGGGCTATCATACTTTGTCCGAATCATCGTTTTAGTCGCGTCATAGGCATACGCAATCGTTTTCTTTTTGGCGAGCAACAAATAGAAATTGTGGGCGAACTCAGCGGCCATCCTGTCAGCGATACCTTGTGTAGTGGCAAGAACGACAGCAACTTTTGCCTCCAGTAGTCCCTGGACATGTGCCCGCGTCGAGCAACCGTTTAAGAAAACGAGATGAAGCCCTTGCTGAAGTGCAAAGAACGCGGCTAACCCTCCGGCTCCAGCCACGTCCGAATGGTCATTCGCGGAATCCAATAATAATTGATACGCGTTTGCATGCCCAGCGTAATGAAAGACCGCTATTCGACCACTGTAAACACTGTCGTTAAACACCTCGAAAATATCGTCAGCGGTTTTGACCGGTTTCAGGACCACCTCGCACAAGAGCTCGCGCTCAGCCTCCTTCAGCACATCTTTTATTAACTGCGCCTCGACTGGAATGTTGAGCAGATTAAAATCTGTTGCAAACGCTAGAAAAAAAACCGGACGTAGGCTGGAGCTTTTCATGTGGGTGCTTTCAAAAGCCATAACAATTCCCTTGGCTTATCGAACGAAGTTAGCAAGTCGCTAGTGTATTGCTGCGAATTAGATTTAAGGGTCGTCAGCACAATTTGTGGGTGAAAAACTATGAGTTCGCGCGGAGTTAGGTGGCTCTGAACGGAGGTTTAACGCATTCAGCCAAATCCCGAAGTGCAGAATCAAAAGGAAGTGCGG
>JANNNN010000570.1:0-6740 GCA_031398555.1 Planctomycetia bacterium
GTTCCTCGTGAAATTGTCGAGTCAATGCTGAAACGATTTCTGAATGACCGAGTTTTGCACACGGGAACCCGAATGGCGATGCTTTCTCAAATTAAGCAATGCATCGCAACGAACGATCAAAGCATGCTCGACTGCTATGTGTCTGCAGTCGCGGACGCAATTCCAAAAATAAGCAGTTTCGATGAGCAATCGTTGAAGTTGATGCTCAGTCAATTCTACAAGTCGCTCGCAGGCGAATGCGCATTCCAGGGAAAAAGCGCACTTGCCGCCGACTATTTGCAACGCGTAAATGCTAACTAGCCCCCCCTTTTTTGGCTGTCGGAGAACGAATAACTGGAAAAGTCAAGGAATCTTCGAGCACTTGTTAAGCTCAACGGATCGCAACTTGCTTTAACCTGGACGCTAAGTAGTGAAAATCGCTGCGCATGTTTGTTCATGAAGATTTGGACCGGGCTTGGGACAAGTGTTCTCCAATGGCCGGTCGCTTTTCAACCGCATGCCGCATATTCTAAACAGTGTTAGCAGTGTCTCTCCCCACTCCCAACGCTTGACGCCAATCCGAGATAGACCGAATGACTGAACGTTTTCGCTTAGTTGCAAATTCTCTCTTCTTCGTCGTCGGCAGCGTTTTGTGTCTGTCGCCTGCCGAAGCTCAGTTGCCGAACAAATCGCCAGCAGCCACCAAATTCAGTCGGATCAACGATGTTATCGAAAAATGGACTCCTGATCGTCACTTGTTCGTAAAAGGCGATCTCGGCGTCGGTCCGGTTCAGCTCGATGAACTGGAATCTTGGCTCGATGTGAACGCACCGCATTGGGTTGTCGTGTTGATGAACAACGCGAACGGCGAAACGTACAGCGGAGCGGATGGCGGTACCTACACAGGAATGGACGCCGTCGAGCACGCACTTGGAAAAGGCTTGAGCAATCGAACGGATTTTGGCAAGTTTTCCAATCCGCAGACCGGAGAGTTGGATGGCGCCGTGTTTGTATTGTTTTTGCAGGAACGCAAATTCAGCTACTACGCGTCGGACGCTCAGCATCGCCGCAATCTTGGCGATGGGAATTGGATCGGGCAGCTTGATCAGCCGGCCGTTCGCGCGATGCGAAGCGGTGGGAGAATTCTCGATGCGGTCAAGGAGACTGTGAAGTCGATTGATCAACAGTTGACGCGAAAGATCGGCTCTGAGAAAGCAGACGCAGAACGCGTAAAGTTGGAACTGGCACGAGCGCTGGAATCGTTGAAGTCCTCGGTCGCCCATTCGCTGACATTGGTCGACGAAGTGAAACTTGCTTTCGCCGAGTATGTGAAAAAACACAGCGCCGCTAAGGGACCATTGGCTCAACCCTCACTCGAAAAATGGAGACAGGAACTTGCGGTTATTGAAGCTGACGCAAACGCGGAAAACGTGCGTGAGCTTCAACAACGCCTAGCCAAGATCGACGATGCGATTTCGATCTATTTGAACGGCTACGCCGAGGCCGCAGGGCTTGAACCGCAAGTCAGGCAGCTTAACTCTAATATGCAAATTATATCGCGCACCTCTGCAACCGCAGCCGATGTTGCCCTTGCAAGGAAATCTATCGCAGAAGCTGAGGCCCTCGCAAACAGCGGCGATTTCGGAATCCCCGAGGCGCTTCAGAAGGCAGATAACGCAATCGCGAGTGGCCAATCCACTGTTGCTGCCGAGTCTGCTCGCATCGAAAGAGAACAACTGGTGCAATCGTGGGTACGCCGGACGATTGTCCTTATGTTGGCAATTATCGTGCTAATCATGGCTGCAATTCTCTTCATTTTGAACCGTCGTCGACGCGCAATCATGCAAAAGGCACTGGCGACGCTCGACGAGCGTGAATCACAAGTTGCAAAAGAGACCGAAGGTATCGATCGGCTGTTTACTCGCAATGATGAGCTCTTGGGTTCGAAAGAAAAAATCAGCGACCGTGGATATGTCGGTGCGACGCGAGCTATCAGTGAAAGAGCGATCGATTATGTCGACGATCTTTTCATCATGTCCAAAGAGATCCGGCGCGTTTTGAAAGATGCTAGGGATCTCGCAGTTCCCGCAAACCCTGTCGCGAAGCTCTTCAATTTATTCAGCGGCGGCAGCTACCAACAAGCCGTAAATCTTGTGACTGGCAAACCGCTAAAATTCTCGCAACTGAATGGCCTTCCTTGGGTCTTGCGAGAGCGTGTGGCGGCCGCATCACCATTGAATACACTCAAAGAAATGCCGGATGAGATCACGATGACGTTTGAAGATGTATTTAAAGCCTTCAAGCAGCGTGGGGTTGATGCCGAGACTGCATTGAATACGGTTGAAAGTTGCTTGACGGACATCCACGAAACGCTTTCGGCCGCACAAGCGGATCTGCAAAAGTGTGTGGAGCAGGATAAACGGATCGAGTCGGAATCGGGAACTGATAAGTATTTCAACTTGCCAAATTACTTTGAAACGTTGATACCTTCGATTCAAAACGATCTTGCCGAAGCTGACAAAGTCTCTGCATTTGACGCGGTGGGCGCAATGCAAAACTTGCTCCCACCGGCACGAAGAAAAATCAATGAAGCGACCGAGTTGGGCGGTCATTTACTCGCAGCTAGGGAAAAACTATTTCCAAATTTACGACAATCGGCGGACAAGTTGAATGAACTGCGATTTACGTCGAATTGGATCGATGTCGAACTGGTCGCAATCACCGGCCGAGCCAATGAGCTGATGCAGGCTGCCGTTGAACGATCGATTGCTACCGATTCAAGCTCACTTGCCAACGACCTCAACGCGTTGGTCGCCAGAGCTGAAGAAGCGGTTCAGTTAGGCCTGCGAATTCGACAAGATCTGTACCCCGAAGGCGAAGCATTGCGTAACCGTATTGCGGAAGCGAGAAAAAAGTTGGCCCAGCAGTTATCGCTGACCGAATTGTCGGTGCTACACGAAGTCGATCGATCGCCGGACGAGCATTGGTCAACGGCTGGCAAGAGTCTTGAAGCAGCCGCTGTGTCGGTATCCTTGGGGCAGAACGCGGCTGTTCGGGCTGCTAGTGATGTGATGTTAGCGGAAGTTGCCCAAGCCGATCAAATCATTGCTTTATCCATCGAGGCGGCCTCGTCGTTCGTACAAGATAGGCAAACCGCTACAGCCAGTCTCAAACGACTTGCAACCCGTTTGCCACAAGCAAAGTCCGCGGTTGAAGAGGCCAAGCGTCGTTATGTCAGCTCGGCATTGCAACTTCGCTCTGGTAACAACGCGCAACAAATAGATGCACGTGCGACCGTCGAGCATCAGCTGCTGGCCGCTGCGGGTCCGCTGGGGAGTGTGGAAGAGTTATTGCAACTCGCAGAGGCTGAGAATCGCCAAGGTAAAGTGCTGCGTGCGGCGGATATATTAAATGATGCGGCTGCTCAGCTGGCGACGGCCCACGATCAAGTTGATCGAACGGAAACGCATCTGGCTGCAATCGAATCGCAGACTCGAGAGAATCAAACGGCTCTGACGCGAGTTGCCGATGCCCTTCAAAGGTTGGCTTCGAGCGGACGCGATCCGCTGGTCACTGAAGTGACACTGAACACAATTGAAACATCAGTGCGCGGCGCAGCGTCGTTGAGTCGCGACCTGGCAACGACGACGGCTGCACCGAATCCCTTTGAAATTGCCAGCCGAATCGATGCATTGCAACAAAACTGCCTGGCCCTGGAAGCTCGTTGTGCAGCCGACCGCCAGGCCAATGCCGAGGCCGGTCGGGCTGTCGCTGGCGCCCGTCGACAATTTCAAGCTGCGCAGCAACTTGTTCGACAATCGCGGACCGACGGTATACCGGATAGCCAACAGACCAAAATGGCTAACGATCGCATCGCGGCCTTGGGTCAAACGTTGGCGCTCGTTGAAAACCAACTTCAAATTCCACATGGTGATTGGAAGGCTGTCGATAGCGATGCATCGCGCTTGCAAGCTGATCTGTCTGCCGCCGTCGATACGCTGGGCGGCGAACTGAAGAGCGCCAGTCAAGCACTCACCGTTTTCCAACAAGCCTCGCAGAGCGTGTTTCAGGCCGAACAGTGGTCCGGCAGCTACGGAATGCGAGTGACGGGATCGCCAGGCGTGCGTGAATTGGAGCGGGCTCGAGCAAGTTTGCAGCAGGGCAACTACAACCAAGTTCTAGAGATCGCACGTTTCGCCGCTTCTGCCGCACTCACCGCAATCCAACAAGCCGAACGTGAAGTCCAGCGCCGTCAGTTGGCTGAAGAGCGGGCTGCTGAAGCGGAACGGCGACGACGCGAAGCCGCTCAGCGTCGCAACACACCCAGTTTCGGCCCAGTGATCATCGGCGGCGGAAGGTCCTCCGGCGGCCTGTTCGGGGGCGGCTCATTTGGTGGTGGATCATTTGGTGGCGGATCATTCGGGGGCGGCGGTGGTAGTTCGGGTGGCTCGTCCGGAGGCGGGTCTGCTGGCGGTGGCTCGTCGAACGATTCCGGCTTCAGTCGATCAGGTTGGTAGAGTGAAGGTCAATTTGCAGAGTGTCGCACAAGGTTTGCCAAGGAATTGGGAATTGCCGCTAGCTCTCGACACGTCCAATGATGGTTAGTTTGGTTTTCCCAGTGGTCAGTCGGGTATAATCACGCATCGAGTCATATTGGCTTGCCGCAATAGTTCGCTGCACACCCAAACCGTCGCAGTCGCGATCCATCCACAAGAATCCCTATGAATACCGCTGTTCAAACAAAACCCGCTACTTTGGCTCAACTGCGTGAAAGTGGTTGGCAATCAAGGACCGTAAAACAGGAAATTCTCGAGAACTTCACTCGTATGCTAGCGTCCGACGAGCCGCTCTATCCAGGTATCGTCGGTTACGAGGATACAGTGATTCCGGAGATCAACATCGCGCTATTGGCTGGGCACGATATGCTGTTTCTCGGAGAAAAAGGGCAAGCGAAGAGCCGATTGATGCGTTCTTTGGTCCGTTTTCTCGATGAGGAAATGCCTTATTTGGATTTCGACGGAGTGCCGATTCACGAAGACCCATACGCACCGATTACGAACGCAGGCAAGAGGTTTGTTGCGGAACATTCCGAAGACCAGATTCCGATCGCATGGTGGCCGCGTGATCAACGCTATGCAGAACGTCTGAGTCCAGGAACGAAGTTTGCCGACATTATCGGTGAGATTGATCCCTCGAAGCTGACGGGGGGTGTAAGCATGAGCACCGAGGAAGCACTTCACTTCGGTTTGATTCCACGCATGCATCGCGGAATTTTTGCGATGAATGAATTGCCGGAACTCGACGAACTTGTCCAAGTAGGTTTGTTTAATATTCTGGAAGAGCGTGACGTGCAGATTCGTGGCTATCCCATTCGCTATGACTTGGACATCTTTATATTGTTCTCAGCGAACCCTAGCACTTACAACCGCAGTGGCAAAGTCATCCCACAGCTCAAGGATCGAATCGGTTCTTTGATACAAACGCACTACCCGCGTGAGCGTTCGCTGGGTATCGAAATCCTGCAGCAAGAAGCCAAGATTGACCTCGAGGGCAAATATCCTGTTCTCGTTCCATACTTCATGGCTGAAATCATCGAAGAGATCACGGTTCAGGCGCGGAAAAGCAAGTACGTGGATCAAGCGTCCGGTGTATCGGCTCGATTTAGTCTATCGAACTATCGCGCGATGATTGGTAGCGCACGTCAGCGAGCGATTGTGTTAGGCGAAACACCCGCCGTGCCACGAATAAGCGATTTGGGACATCTCGTTTCTTCATCACTTGGAAAATTGGAACTGGATCTCATGGGAAGCCACCAGATGAATGAGCGTCAGGTCCTTGAAGCATTGGTGGCAACTGCTGTAAAGACCGTCTTTCACCAATACGTCGAAGATTTTGGGCTGGGTGAGATTGCCGAAATTTTCAGTAAGGGTGTGCGGATCGAAGTCGGTGACATGCTGCCGAGTCGTGCCTATGCGGAGCGGCTGAAGATTGTGCCAACAGCTTGGGAAAAAGCCTTTGAAGTCAACGCTAGTGATAACGAAGCGGTGCGCGCCTCGTGCGTTGAGTTCGTGCTCGCCGGGCTTTATTCGCTCGACAAAATTAGCCGAGCTCAGAAGCATGGCAAAGTGCACTACGAAGTTTAAGCGGGATAAGCTTCCAAATTACCAACTCTTCAATTAGCTACAAAAGAGCCGGGTTCTAACGAACCCAGCTACAAAAAATCCGAGTTTTACAAACCCGGCTACAACTCTAATGAATCGGATTGCATCGAAACATAATGACTCGCAAACAATCCATCGGTGGCGTCGTTCATACTTATCAAAAGTACGATCCGGGTCATTTTCCAAGTCCCACGCAACCGCCACCCGACATGGTCACGCCGGCATTCGAGCACGCGCTGATGTATGGTAAGTACCGCGAATTGACCGACGAAGAGCTAGCCAATGCAGTCATGCTCGACCCAAGCCAGCTCGCTGGACTGGGGCCGAGCATCGATTTTCTAAAAGCGTTGCTTGAAGAGCGTAAGCGGAAAATTCTTGCGAAATACGAAACTGACGCCGTCAACAAAAAGGTGGCCAAGGCATACGAAAACAGCGCGAAAAAGGCATCGCCACCTCAAGAATTGCGCGGCATTTTCAAGCGAGCGATTCAAGACGAGCAAATCTATCTGCTCGAACGAATCTATTATCAAGTCGGGGACGACACTGATCGCTTCGCTAACCAGTTGGTCCACGTCATCGAGCGGCTGGGGGAAAAGTACC
>JANNNN010000593.1:0-1319 GCA_031398555.1 Planctomycetia bacterium
TGATGAAGTTCAAGGCGATATCTTCCGTCAAAACATTCGCCCTAACTTGAAGCCCGGCAGCATTCTTATGTGCTCGCACGGTTTCAATATCCACTTCGGCCAAGTTGAACCGCCAAAGGGCCATGATGCGCTGCTTGTCGCACCCAAAGGACCTGGCCACTTGGTTCGCAGCGAATACACCAAAGGCGGTGGCGTTCCTGGCTTGATCGCTCTCGGCGATGGCGCCAGTGAGAAGACTCGCCAAATCGGTCTGGCTTACGCCAAAGGTATCGGAGCAACTCGGGGCGGTGTGATCGAAACCACCATTGCCGAAGAAACTGAAACCGACCTGTTCGGCGAACAAGTAGTTCTTTGCGGCGGTGTCAGTGAATTGGTGAAAGCCGCTTTCGACACACTCGTCGACGCTGGCTATCAACCCGAAATGGCCTACTTCGAGTGCATGCATGAATTGAAACTGATCGTCGACTTGTTCTATCAAGGTGGTCTGAGCTACATGCGTTACAGCGTTAGCAATACGGCTGAATTCGGTGACTACACGCGCGGACCACGAATCATCACCGCTGAAACACGGGTCACGATGAAGCAGATTTTGACCGAGATCCAAAACGGCCAGTTCGCCAAAGAATGGATCCTTGAAAACAAAGCTGGCGCACCAGCCTTCAAGGCAACGCGTCGTCGCGATCGCGGTTTGTTAATTGAACAAGTCGGTCGTCGCCTGCGAAAACTGATGAGCTGGATTGACTCCAAAGAAGTCGTCTAGTCACGCGGTTGTAGCCTAGGCTTCCAGCCTGGGGACCGAATATCGCATTTTGGGTGGCACGCCCTGAGTACCTCCAGGGCGTGCATTTGTGTCAATCTCCGCGCCCCTTGAGTACGTCAATTTTAGAGACAATTTTAGATACAGTTTTAGAAGCGCCGGGCGTGCCACCCCGTTTGAAACTACCCTAACCTCTATGCTGGGCTCTACACTGGGAAATGCCCACTAAAAAAAAACGCCAGCCGAAGAGCCATCCAACGCCGATTGTTCCGCCTGAAATAAGTGCAACCATTGGCGATTTGGAACCGATACAACTACGCGGCATTCGTGTTCACAACCTTAAAAATCTAAACGTTGACATTCCGCGCGGCAAGTTGGTAGCAATTTGCGGAGTCAGCGGTTCGGGCAAAACATCGCTTGCCCTCGATACGCTTTATGCCGAGGGTCAGCGCCGCTACATCGAGAGTTTCTCCCCCTACACGCGGCAATTCTTGCAGCGACTCGACAAGCCTGACTACGATTCGATCAATCACCTCCCGCCCGCGCTAGCAGTAACACGATC
>JANNNN010000602.1:0-4854 GCA_031398555.1 Planctomycetia bacterium
TTACGAACTTGTAGTAGGAGGCATTATTGATGGCTTGAACTAGCGCGCCAAACATTGCACCTCGAAGTATCCAAGCGCGAATGTTAATAAGCAAAAACGGGTTAAAGATAAAACTGACAAGTTCTAGCAATACAAAGAGAACAATTGCGCTGATCGCGCACGTCATGGGGAAGAGGAATACAAAAATTCCCATCACGATAAGCGCTACAGAAGTCGCTATTCCAAACCCCGCGATCACTTGAATGACGAATAGGATATCCTCCATAGACATATCTTCAGCACCTTCCGCTAAAACGGTAGCAGAAGTTCTAGCTATGACCAGTTGAATAATGCAAATGACTAACTTCAATGCCCCAATTCCGATCAAAATCCAGCGTGACTGCGCAAGATGACTGCCCGCACCGCTGCGGGCTGTTTTCTTAGTTTGGCCCATATCTTGCCGGGCCTGCGCCAACATCTGGCTCGTCGCCGAAGGAGCTTTTGGCGGTGCAAACGGGTCGGGTGCAGGTGGCGGCTTGGGTGCGAGACTCGCCCAATCATCGTCGCTGAGCGCATGAAATGGATTGGTCGTAGCGGCTGGCTCTGTGAGTGCTTTAGCTGAATTCGCCGTCTTAGCGGGCACTTTGATTATTTTGCCGCACGAGCACTTAATGGCTTTACCCGCCGCAGTTTCTGGAACACGATGTCCTTTTCCGCACTCACACTTCAATGCGATGGTTTCGGCAGGCGACGGTGCTATGGCAATTGCCGCGGGAGCCGGTTTGGCGCTCGCACTCGGAGTTTTCGGAACAACAAACGACTGGCCGCAATGGCACTTTACGGACTTTCCCGACAAGTCAGTAGTTGACTTTGAGACCCTTTTGCATGTTGGGCAGCTAACTTGCATCTTTGCGGCTTCGGCGGGGTTGAGACTCGAGATGGGATGATGATAACTCGTGGGAGACTCAATGTCCAACAAACAGCCTGTCGCCACGCTGTGGCTGGTCAAGCGGCTTGGATGCAAGGCTCGTTGTGCGAGACTACGCCTTAGAAGATCCTTGGGTTAGCCGACGCTTGGCTTCGGTGAGGCTGCATTGCTGGACACTCTTTTGGCGGGCGGAAAACTACAATTCCAATAAGTCAAAGAAGATTCCCAGACACGATTTCTCAAAGATCGGGAAGCCTGATTCTCTGGAAATAAACGCAAAACGGCAAGCCTTGGTGGCTTGCCGTTGTTGTTTTATCAATTCTTCAATCGAGTGAGTCAGGTTTCGCCGCACGTTTCGTTAAGCGTTTCAGTTCGACGGGCACTTCCTCTCGCGGGTTTCCGGTCATTCAGGCAGCGTTTAGGCTGCGCGAGTTTGTTGACCAGTTGATCCAATCGTTGACTTCGGTGAGATCCGGAGCTTGGCTGCCACGCAGCATGCGTTGCCCTTCAGGACTTTTCGCGACCGTGGTCACTTGCGCGAGCAAGCTGCTGACGTTCATTCGCGAAAGCTCTTCAGGCGAAGTTACTTTGCAAGCCACCAGCAACTGTGCGTCATGACCACGCAAGTTCGGAATGCGACAGACCAAGCGAGCCTGGTCTTGCCAATCTCGAACTGTGGCGGCATCAACACGCTTGGAATCTAAACGCGAAGCAATCATGTCAGCGCCCGCAGCCAAAAATTGCTCAACGGTGTCGATACCAATCACTTCTAGTTTATCTGCAACCCGTGGCCCAATCGATGGAGCATCGACTACTGGGCTGGACAGATCCAAGTAGAACCGGACGCCAGCGGCCGTTGCGCTTTGACGGCCATTCTTGACGGTTGCCATTGCGGCTCGCGGAGTATCAACGACGGCCTGTCGCGGCTTGCGAGCCTCGCGCTGAACTGGATTCCCAGATTGCACTGGATTGCGAGTGCCTAAGTCCGATGGTCGTGGTTCACGAGCTTCACGACTGGTTCGAGGTTCTCTCGATTCACGCGGTTCATATTCGCGATTGACGTTTGGATAGGTTGTATCGCGAGCGGTCGCTGGCCGGCGTGAACGAGTGTCATCATAGTCGGTATCGTCATAGTCTTTCGGTGAATTCACCGACTCACGAACTGGACGATCGTAGCCCGCGTTCGTATCGTAAGCAGCCGGATGCTCGGCTTCGAAGTCGTAGGACGGACGCGCTTCGCCGGCGTGCAGATAAGGGACTGCAGAGTCTTCATCGTAGTAATTGTCGGAAACCTGCGGTGCTCGTTGTGGGCGACCCACGGTTGCGACATACGATCGACCTTTGTCACCATTTTTGGCTGATGCAATCCACGAAGTGATGCGTGTCAGTTCGTAACTATTACCGCTGCGGAGGATCTCGCGGCCGCGATCGGTCGCTAAGAAGCGCTCGACGCGATCTAACAGTTGGCTTGGATGCATCTCAGCAAGTTGTCGCGGATGACGAACACCGGCACCTGCCAAAACACGAGCATCAAATGGACGCAATTGAGGCACGCTGCACAGCAGTTTTGCTTCCGCTTGCCATCGCATCACGGTGCTACTGGTCGCTCCATTCAGTCGCAGGTGTTCAGCCAGCCAATGTGGATCGGTCGCTAGCAAGTCACCAGCTCGATCGATGCCCAGCGCTCGCAACCGAGCGGCTGAAGTTGCATCTACCGAAGGGCAATCTTCGATCAAGGATGCTTCTGTCAATTGATGATAGGTCGTCGCTACCGGAGTTTGGCGAACCAAGCGTTGTCGAGGAACAGTAGGCTCATACCATTTGTCCGCTTCATGATCATTTGCGTAAGCTAGTAATTGGCGGTTTAAGTCGTAGGTTGATTTTTGCGCCGAGTAAACTTTGGCGACCGGTCGAACTGCTTTCCAGTCTTGCATGTAACCCACCCAGCCGCGAGCGCTGCGAACCAGTTCGGCGATGCGTTCGTCACTGCTGAAAAGTATGATCTGTTGACCAGTCGACCCAACAGCATCAAGGTGCCGAACGGCGGATTGCTGAAGTTCAGGGGCCAGATGATCAAGTGGTCCATCGACTAGCAAACTGATGGGCTGATTTCGCTCACGCATCGCTTCAGCAATCGCCAACCGCATCGCCAACTCGACAACTGGTGTTGGCGCGGTGGACGCCAGTCGACCGTTAGTGTGCGACGCGCTAGAGCCATTGCCATTCAAGTAAATGGCAGTGTGGCTATGTACTTGACCATTTGCAAAGCTGTTCCCGTTAACGTTGCCGTTTGAGGCACTGTATGGATTTACGTAACGAAACTCGGATCCGCTTGAACGTGTGGAGGCCATCAATCCATCGAGATGCTTGTTGACCAGTTGTCGGAATCGATCGGTCGCCAATGTTTCCACAGGCAATTTGGCTAGTGATCGACGAATTTCGTCCAGTTCAACTCGCAGTCGATCGCGTTCTTCCAGATCGCGCAGGTCGATCATGACTTGGTCTAGGTCACGCGCCACATCGGCTTCGCTACGAAGCAATCTCGCCGGTTCAGGCTGACGACGCAACGCAATTTGCGATTCGATTTCTTTTAACTGTGATTGCAATTCGGCGATTCTATTTTGCAACGCCGTGCGCCGCTGTTCACCAAGATAAGTCTCATCGCGAAACGATTCGTGGCTATGCGCGCTTGGAGCTTCGTTAAGTAGCCACTGAGTCAGATGTGGATGGTCGTGACATTCGCACCAATCGCCGAATGCGAGCGTCAGTTGGTCCATGGAAAGATGATATTCATCAGCGATCTTGCGTAACAAAGAAGCGCGTTCATCGATTAGTTTCTCGACCGACTGCAACAGTTCCGATTCACTGCGAGCCAGTTGAGCGGCTTGTTGACGAAGCGTTTCCGCAGCCGTGTTCGATTCTTGACGAGACAATTGTTGGCAAACTTCGTAGAGATCGCGCTGCATGTTGCGCAGCGATTCAGGCAGAGAGGCCTGCGCGTGGTAGCTTTCGTAAGTGCGGTCCTGGCGATCGATCAACACGTCGAGCTGTTGGCTGGCGGTCAGTAGTTGAGCTTCCAGCGAACGCAGGGCAGCTCGGGGCTCGGCGGTTTTGGTGATCGAAAGTTGGTCACCAATTTGCTTGTCGAGCCGTGCGTCGGTTGCGTTGTGTTCTAACCGTTCGCGGTGAGCGCGTAAGTCTCTGAGAGTTTGACGCCAGCGATCAAGTCGCGCGTCAAGCTGTTCCAGTTGTTCGCGATAAGTGGAGCCAATGTCGACGTCACTGATACCACGGCGTAGAGGCATACTGGTTTTATGGCCGGCAATGTCACGTTCATGAGCCGCAAATTCCGCTCGGACATCGCGAAGTTCCGTTGCCAGCGCGTTCCGATGGTCTTCCATTCGCTCACGATCGCCCATCACTCCGTAGCCGCGCTGCAACTGTGAATCTCGCTGCACTCGGTGCAGCTCGCCTTCCAATTGTCCGCGACGCGAAAGCAGCCCTTCGCGTGTGGATCGTAATCCTTCGAGCGATCGCAGACGGCTGTTGATGTCCGTCTGCCGAGCCAACAATGATTGACGCTCGTTCAGTGTGTGATTTGTCGTTGGCTGATCAAGACCAAGGCTTCTCGCGAGCAACTCCAAGCGACTGATGTTATCGACACCATGATGAATGCTGGTCAATTCGCTGAATGCACGCTGCTGTTCTGGCGTCAGAGCGTTGTTTGCAGAATTTGACTGGTACCCGGCCGGCTCGAAACTCCCGACAACGTTGCAAGTAAGTTGGCCATTGCTCGATTGTGCGATGCTGTAACTGTGTTGTTGATTGCGGAGCTCGACCTTGCCGTACTGCGGAGCTTGCATCGAGTTGGGTCGATCGGTCCAGGTCGAACGAGCTGAGTTTTCCACAGCTATCTGCCGCAACCAATTGAGCAGCGTGGTTTTGCC
>JANNNN010000646.1:0-11433 GCA_031398555.1 Planctomycetia bacterium
GGTTTCTTACGAAACCAGCTACAATTCTCTCAAAATTTGGAGATTTACAAGCAGCAAGCTCACTCCAAGTTGATGCAATTGGGATCGCGGGGAATTTAGATAGTTGCTAAGGTCACTCGAAGAGTCAGGGTGTAGTTAGCCGTCGCCACGGACCGATTGTAAGGGTTGTTCGACCCTTTCCAGTCCGAGTGACTTCGACGGCTATGCGTGTAGCGACTTGCGACAGCATTGAACTGGTTTTGCACCGGGAAGCGTTCGATAAATAGCATTGGAGAGTCCGAGCGAAATTTTTCGCTTCGCGAACCCGCTGCCACGCTATATGAACTCACTCGTATGGATCCCAAGGAAGGGCGAGCCGATGAGACGTGTTGACCGTCGAAATTTTCTAACCACTACGGCGCTGTTTGGCTCCGCTATGGTTTCCACTGCTGCGTGGGCGCAGCAGACCGATCCTAAAAGCGAGCCTGTCTATCGTATCTCGAAGAACGATAGTCAAAACCCAGCCCTCGTTCCTGATGCGAATGCGCATCCACTTGATCCGGCCTTGGTGATCGCTCACAAAAGCCTTGAGAACATCCGCACATCGATCGCAGACTACTCAGCGATCGTTATCAAGCGTGAGCGAGTCAACGGAACATTGGGCGAACACGAATTCATGTTCACCAAAGTCCGAAACCGAAAACACGAAAATGGCGCCGTCCGAGTCCCATTTAGCGTCTACATGAACTTCCTCAAGCCAGCTAGCGTCAAGGGCCGGGAAGTCATGTATGTTGAAGGTGCCAATGGTAACAACATTACCGCTCACGAAGGCGGCATGAAGGGACGTTTTCTTCCAACGATGAATCTCGATCCTCATGGCATGATCGCCATGCAGGGACAGCGATATCCGATCACCGACTTCGGCTTTGAAAACTTAGTCGTCAAGTTGATTGAAAAAGGTGAGAGAGATCGCAAGCACGGGGAGTGCACCGTCGAGTTCCGAACTGGCGCACAGGTTGAAAAAGATCGTCCATGTACCGTCATAGTGGTTACACACCCTGTGCCACGCCAATACTTTGATTTTCATGTCGCTGAGATTTTCATCGACGACAAGTTAAATATTCCGGTCCGCTATGCAGCTTACTCATGGCCAGTTCAAGAAGGTGGCGAAAAGGAACTGCTTGAAGAGTACACTTACCGTGATATCAAGCTAAATCTGAACATGACCCATGCTGATTTCGACGCAAAAAACACGAAGTACAACTTCTAGTTTTAAAAACGCGAGACAGATCTCGCTAATCGCAAATTGAATAGCGTCAAAGCCGCTGGTGCGTCCAGCGGCTTTCCTATTAAAGTTGTTTCACTATCGCAATCGATGCAGCCCAAGCTCACATCGCTTCGCGTTCACCCAAGTGAGAGCAGGTTGGTAAGAACGCAGTAATCCTACAAGCTGCGAGCTCGTCACGGTGAAGTGCTTGCTGGCTTCGCTGATGTCGAACGAAAGCGACATTAAGGCATCGAGCAACTCGGCGAGAATAGCCGGAAAGTCTTCGTGCTCGGTTGAAACATCGATTCTCGATCCAGACATGCGACTGCGCCAAAGCAGACTCGGGGGGTCCAGCACAGTCGTTTTATCGAAATCCCGAAATTCCAACGCCAGACGCATTCTTAATCGCTGGATGGCTACACGACGATTGTCCGCTTGGCTTCGTCGCTCACTCGCCTCTGCACGCAAGCCGGAGAGCTCATGCTCAATAACGACGGCAGTCTCGACTTTGTTGCGATGCTGGCCCCCCGGCCCGCCCCGCCGCTGAACGCGCACTACACAGTTGGCGAGTAATCCGTCCACCGAAAGTCGAGCTGGATGCATAGTGAGTGGTGAAAGCAGCCTGCTTGCGACCTTATCAACCGGAAAGCCTAGCAATGCATCGCTGGCTGCTTGGAAAGGAAATAAAAACGACCGAAAAGTGCCCAGGACTGGAGTTGAACCAGCAAGGGGTTGCCCCCACAACGACCTCAACGTTGCGCGTCTGCCAATTTCGCCACCTGGGCAGTGCTTCAAAAATCCAGCCACCGATTAATCGATGCCAATTTTTGCGAGCAGTCAGTCTAGAATTTGGATTAACTTCGTCAAGTCCGTCTGGGATTTTTAATGCACACTTATCTGGCAAATATTGCACGCGAAATAATCGATGCGTGCAAAGAGAAAAAGCCGCGTCTTGCTGGACTTTACGCAGAACTAGGCTTTTTCCGTAATCAAGTTCGCAACCAATTCAGGCTTATCCTGAATTCTCAAATGTGTGATTTGATCCGCCGGGACCCCCAATTTCTCCAGATTCTTGGCTAGTGAATCCCACACTTTTTCCCGCTTCTTGCCTTCGTTTAAATAAAGCTCGGTGATCAGTTCTTGGGCTCTCTGAAAGGCTATCGCATCGCGATTGTTGTAAAATCGCTTAATGACGTTCTGCTGATACTTCGAGTAATTTTCCTGCGACATATGAATTTATCCGGGCAATGAGATGTCACTGAGTAATTCAAATCACCTTTAGACACCCTAGACTTATCGGCAGCAAAGCGCGAATAAGGCGTAAAATTGTAGACTTAAAGCACAATCAACACATTCAGAAACCTACAGCTCATCAGTGCAAAATGGTCGCACTTTAACAACGCTCCCACTCGAGTTTTGCTTAGGGCGCAATCAATGACGCGGGAATGGGATTGAAAAAATCGTCGTCATTATTTGAAAGCGCGGCAACGCCCACAGCCAGTCCAGCAATTCCAAGCAACCCGCCGATTCCACCACCGGCACCGCCCAGTCCTCCACCACCGCCGCCCAAGCCGCCGCCTCCCAAACCGCCACCTCCAAAACCACCTCCGCCACCTCCAAATCCACCCCCAGGGGCGGCAAATCCGCCACCCATAACCGGTTGGCCAAAGTCAGGGCCAACGGTTTCATCAAAGAAAGGGGGAATTTCTTCGAACGTCGGGCCAAGATCAGCGGGGTCCGCAAGTTCAACATTCAAAGTGTTATTGAGCTTTACAAACGACACGAATTCAGTTTCAGCAACTCGCTTGTTAGCAAGTGGACTTGCACCCACGGCCTCAAACCCGATTACAGCTCCACCGTCTTTACCCATTACAACCAGGTCATAAATACCGCTAGGCAAGTTCATCAAGCGGAATTTTCCGTCGCGTGCTACTGGAGCCGCCGCAATGCTCCGGCCAGCCTGAAAAACATGCGCAACATTGCCAGTCAGATTCTGCTGTGAAATCGGAATTCCCGGACGGGACACTTGGCCAACCAAGTCACCATCTTGAAGGAGAACCTGCGTAGAGGCACTAATAACCCGCTTGTCGGCAACCGGATCTTTGTCAAAGACTCGAGGATTGTAAGTTTCAGAAGGAACCCAGTTATCCTTGAAGAGCTCCTTCGCATGAATAGCCGAAGTAGTGGAAGCGCAAACTTCAAATGACGATGGAGACCCGCTACCCACCGGCAAAATGTGAATACCAAAGGTTGCGTACGTAAACTGGCTTCGGGCTACAAAACTGTAGGTCCCAGCGGGGATGTTATTAAATTTGAAAATCCCATCTGCATTGGTCACGTCCCTGGAAACCGCTTTTCCCTTTTGCAACAGGAGCACTTCAACAGCAGTTCGAGGCGCTAACTCACCTGCTCCATCAAAGGCAACGAGCTTTCCCTCCACGCCACGACTGTTGTTCAAACCAATCCACTGACTCTGGTGAAGCGGATTTAAATAGGCCTCCGCAGAATCAACAAGCGGCGTCAATTCGGCGGCCGTAGTTGGTCCCAATGCGATTGGCTCGGCGACTGAGTTTTGCCCTAATGCAGGCGGACCCGCAAGTAAAAATAGGACAGGGCAAATGCCAATTGAGAATGCTAACGATGTGCGAGCCATCTACTCTCCCCTTCGTGCGAAACGTCAAATGCTGTGGCAAATTTAATCAGGCGATTTGCAGTATTTTTTTGATTATATGGCCTTCGGTCTACCACGTCAACTTTTCCGCCTGCCCATAACTGACGCTGCCAGCGTCAGTAATTCCCGCAAGAAACAGAGCTTTGACAAGCACCAGCCATCGACCGGAGAGTCGCCACGATACCGTAATTAACCGAAATCACCAAACCCATACTGCAGCAAAAAATGCGCCAAATAGTCGCGAAGTAAACTTAACCACCCATAAACTCTTGTGGGAGCATCCGGATTAGTTAAAGGGGTGATGTGCGTAGAGTGGCACATCCCGGAGAACAGAAACGCAAGTTTGAGCAAAACGTGCCACGCCCTGCGTGTGCTCAAGGACGTGCATCTTAGGAATCTAGTCGTGGCGCTCCACTAGAGACTTTTATCAATTTTCTGCCAAGCTCACGCAGCCTTGCGATGCGACGATGATGTGATCGATGACCTGAATTCCGATAAGATCACCTGCTCGTTTAAGTCGGTCAGTCACCGCTCGATCTTGGCTGCTCGGAGTTGGGTCGCCAGAAGGATGATTGTGCACCAATAAAATAGAAGAAGCGGCCTCACGGATGGCTGGCCGAAACACTTCTCTCGGATGGACAAGACTGGAATCTAAAGTGCCAACCGTAATTTGGTGAATCGAAATCGGTTGCAATTTCGTATCAAGCGTAACGATGTGAAACTCTTCTTGGCATGCATCGACAACCAACCGCGAAAAGTGTCGGGAGCAGTACTCGATCGCCGCAGCTGTGCAGTTGAGTTTATCCTGGCGTATACTGCTCAGTTGAAGCGAGTCCGCAACGCGCCGACCAAGCTCGATGCCCGCCATAATCTGACAATAAGCGACCTCAGAAACCGCACTGCTGATCTTCTTTAATTCGATGGCTGACATACTTCGCAATGAATCGAGGCGTTCACTAAAGCGGTTCGCAACTCGCTGTCCGGCTTGCACTGCTGATTCGCCCTTCCGCCCCGATCGAATCAGGATGGCAAGCAGTTCGCTCGTCCGTAAATTATCCGCTCCGATTTTTAACAGCCGTTCGCGCGGACGCTCTTCCAGCGGACTCTGAGTAACTTGATTGCCGTCAAGCTGATGAGAAATCCACTCTTCATCGACGAACGATGCCCTGCGACCGGTCCACAAATAGGTCTCGTCAGTCCCGTCGCGGACTTGCAAAATTCCTTCACGATGCAATTGTTTTAGCAAACGTGTGATAAAAGAAGCTTTCGCTTCGACACAACGCAGTTGAACTTCATTGGTTGTGAATTCATCCAACTCCTGAATCGCTCGCAAGACTTCCGTGTATTTCTCTCGGCGTTCTCGCACAGCTAAAGATTGAGGCATCAACGGCTCCAACTTGAGACCAGTATCAAGGAGATTGTTTTGACAGCATTGGGGATTTTACGAAATCCACGTGCGCTTTGGTAGCAGCTTGTCAAATAGAAAAAGCCCCAGCTTTCGCCGAGGCTCTTTACTTAAGAACGCCAAGTAACTTGCGTTTTGCCTTACCTAAAGCAGGTAGGGGCCGATGGAATCAAAATAGGAATCGACCGCATCGACAACTTTTTCGGCTTTCTCGTCGCTGGAACAGAATAGTCCGTCAACGACTGCATCGTCGTCATCGTCACTGAACCAGCCGGCAAATGTTGGAACGGCTGATCCAGCGTCGGAAGAGATCGTCGTCCCATCCAACATCGAAGCATTCAGCTCCAACTGAATCTCCTCAACAACCTGGGTGCCAACAGTTGCAACCATCTGCCGAGGTGTCACCATCATGGCGTAAGTTGTAGCCGACAAGTTGGCTTCCCCTTCAGCTTCAGCTTCACCTTCACCGGATCCGCTACGTGCCGAATTCAGGAAGTTGATAACTATAAGTGCATCGAGTGGCGATACCAGTTCGTCACCATTCACGTCCAAGTAAGGTGGTGGAACAAAATTTGACTTTTTCAAATCGCGTTCAAACGTTGGATTATTAAGCCTATTAATAATCAACAGAGCGTCGATCGGTGAAATAAACGTGTCATTGTTCACATCGAGAGCCTGACGAGGATTCTGCCACTTGCTCTTCTGGACGCGAATATCGACGTTCGCGACATTGGACACCGTACCCACATCGTCGCTGACAACATAAGACAAAGTAACCGAACCCGAGAAATCCGTAGCCGGTACAAAGCGAATCGAGCCATTTGGTAGTACAGTAGCCGTTCCACTCGGCGAAGGCGTCAGAACGATCTGAACAGTGGCCGGGTTCAACGTGCCGTCCAAATCGCTATCGTTGGCCAATACGTTGATGGTAATCGGCTCATTTTTGGTCGTAACTGCCGAGTCTGGAAGTGCGATCGGTCGGTTGTTGACCGTCACTGTAACCAGTGCCTCATTCGAAACATTGCCCGCAGTGTCGCGAACTGTGTAACGGAATGTATCGACACCTCGGAAGCCACCGCCAGGCGTGTACTGCACCACACCGGTTTGATTGATCAAAACGGTACCAAACGCAGGCAACGACGTGACGCTAATGGATGCTGCATCAATTTGCGAATCGATATCCGAGTCATTGATTAATACGTCTAAGAACTGGCTTTGACCGAAACCAATCGTGTACGCATCGTTAACTGCCGTCGGTGCGTCATTCACACCGGCAACATTAACCGTCACGGTAGCTGCCAGGCTCTCAAGCCCTGCCGCATCCTTAATCTTGTAGGTAAAGGAATCTTGGACACTCTGTCCGGACGTCAGCTGCTGAATAGTGCTAACCAAGAACGGATCGTAGGAAATCGAACCGTTAGCATTGATCG
Source organism: Planctomycetia bacterium (assembly GCA_031398555.1). GTDB lineage: Bacteria > Planctomycetota > Planctomycetia > Pirellulales > Pirellulaceae > Aureliella. Next base: position 6,753 of record JANNNN010000646.1, read on the forward strand.
TAACTGTTGCACCCAAGGCCGACTGAATGGTTCCCGCAACAACAGCGAGCGAATCGTTAGGCAAATCCACATCCGTGTCATTTAGCAACAAACCCGGTGCAGCCAGTGTAAACAAAGTGTTTTCGTTGGTGTTGATCGTATCCGCAACTGCGACTGGAGCATCGTTAGACGAAGTAATAGTTATCGTCAATATTTGCAGCGCCGAAGTATTTAGATCTAGCGATCCCGCTGGCCCCCGATCTACGGCGCGCACAGTTACCAGTGCAGTGCCGAAGGCATCTCGATTTGGAGTGAATTGCAACCGTCCACTACTGTCAAGCGTTGGCTGTACTGAGAACAGACTGGGCTTATCGGCCACCAAAGTGAAGTCAACCACTTGGCTAGCCTCGTCCGTCGCGGTCGGCGGGGTCAATAGCAACCCAGCAGCCGGAGCGATTCTCGTCGCCCAAGTTTGAGAGAATGCACCGCTGTCTTCGAGCACGGTAACACTTGGACCAGCCGTGAAGACGGGGGCATCGTTCACTGGATTGATCGTGATCGTAAACAACTGAGCAAGCGATTGAGCAGGAACCGTTCCGTTATCAACGGCGATAACCGTGATGATGGCCACCCCATTCGCGTCAGCGGCTGGTTTGAAAGTCAATGTACCATCGCTGGCTACCGAAGGCTGCACTTCAAAGAGAGCTGGTTTATTAGCCGTCGATGTAAATGAAACTGTTTGAGAATTTATTTCGTCAGTCGCGCTCGGAGGACCAGGAAGAATGCCAGTTGCCCAACCCGGAAGGCTGATCAGTGGCGAATCTTCTGGAGCAATCTGATCGCCACCCCTCAGGAATTGCGGTGGATCATTGAGAGGCGACAGAGAAATTGTAATCGTACCGGTTCCGCTGCGGGCTGGCACGCCGGTATCAGTGACCACATACAGGAATGTATCGGTACCGACCAAATTCTGCGGAGGAATGTACTGGAACGAAACAATTTCACTACCGGAGAAGACTGGAACAATGGTTCCGCCCTTTGCCGATGTTCGCTCAATTTGAGTCATCGACATCAATTGATTGTTCTCGTCGGCCGTGGGACCGGGTTTGTCGCCAACTAGAACATCTGCCGCCAATATCGTGACAGACTGGTCTTCATCAATCGTTTTTCCAAACGCATCTGGAATGGGCGGATCATTTACTGGCGTCGCATTGATAGTAAATGTCTTGATCAACGAAGCATTCGTATTTGGCTCCGGAGAATTCGCTCCGTTATCGAACAGCTGCACACGCACTAGCAAGTTGGCGTTGGCGATGTTCACGTTGAGTGCTGTTTGGAAGGTCAGTGTTCCATCCACGCCTATAGCTGGCTGAACCGCAAATGAAGTTGGATCCAAGGCAACAACCTCGAAGCGGATTTCTTGACTGTTCTCGTCTTCGGAACCAACCGGTCCACGACGAACGTTGGTCGCAAAGCTATTCTGTGAAATCAATCCAGCATCTTCGGCGACCGTCACGCTACCTGGGATATCGAATTGTGGCGCATCATTGACCGGAGCGATTGAGATCGTAAACGTCTTACGATCCGAATCGTTATCGTTCGGCACTGGGCTGGACGCTCCATTGTCTACTAAGCGAACAACTACAACTGCCTTGCCGTTCTTGTGAGGCGCTGTTCGGAACGAAAGCATCGCTTCACCCGGGGCCCCAAGAGTCGGCAGAATGTTGACCGACATCGTCGGTTGAACACTAAACAGTTCTGGTGCCGAAACCGATAGAATTTCAAACGTCGGAATCTGGCTTAATTCGTCAGTCGCGGTCGGAGGAGTTGTCAACAGACCAGCAGCTTGCGCTACCCCGGTTGCAAATCCAGTACGTATAGTCGGTGCTATACCCGTAAACTGCTCCACATCTTCAATCACATCCACTTGCGACGATGGAAGAGTGAACACAGGTGCATCGTTGACAGCGGCCGTAACAATCGTAAACGTTCGGGAAACGGAAGTGTTGTTATTTGGTAATGGACTGGCGACACCGTCATCAGTCAAATAGATTTCGACGCGGAGATCATGCGCCGCCTGATTCGAATTCACGTCCAATGCCGTCCGGAAGGTTAAGTTACCTTGCGCATCGATGGCAGGCTGGTCGATAAAGGCGGTCGGATCAAGGGCCCGAACATGCACGGTAAGCTGTTGAGGCAAGTCTCTTTCATCGGTCGCCGTCGGCGGTCCAACTCGAAGGTTGGTAGCAAAGTTGGGCTTGACGACAGTACCCTGATCTTCGCTGCTGTTAGCAATCCAGTTACCAGCAGAATCGACATAAGTCGACCCAACGGAGAATTCAGGTGCATCGTTGATCGCAGAGATATTAATCGTGAATGTTTGCGGGGCACTTACTAATGAAGCAGTGCCATCCGTAGGTTGATCACGCAATTGAACAACCACAACGGCCTGTCCATTTTGATCTGGTGCAGTACGGAAGTTCAGTCGACCAGTTAATGGATCGACGCTTGGCATTACTCCAGGTGAAGCAAAAAGTGCCGTGTTTGTGTTCGAGAGAACATCAAAGAACAATGTTTGCTTCCACGGGACAAGCGTAGTTTCATCAAGTGCAGTGGACGGACCTGCCACAATATTCGTTGCAAAGGCAAGTGACGTGAGTCCATTGTCTTCGTCGACACGCATCGATGGAGGCGTAGGCAATGTAAAGCTTGGCTCATCGTTGACCGGCGCGACACTGATTGAGAACGTCGCCACGGTGGTGTCAATATCTCCCGGATTGGCAGTTCCGCCAGTGTCTTTGACTGTCACACGAACCAGCAAGCTTTGACCCGTATGCTCGTTAACGTTGGGAGCAGTGCGGAAAATTAAGTTCGCTTTGCGAGTAACCGGATCCAGTACGAGTTGCGGTTGCCCAGCAACTCCGTCGAAGGCGGTTGGGTCGAGAGCTTCAACCGTAATCGGCGTAATGATCAGTTGGTTGGCTAGCTCATCAAGTGCCGAAGCCGGTCCAGGTAAAACGTTGATCAAGAAATCGGTGACGGTCCTATTTCCAGTAAGAGGGATATCCTCAGTTGAATTCAGAGTCGGGAAGGCCGGTTTTGTTGCATCCAACACTGCTGGATTGAACGTGAAAATGGGCGCATCGTTGACTGCATCAGGCAATATGCTGAATGTTCGCGATGCCGACGCGTTCACGTTGCGAGGTGTTGTAATTGCTGGATCAAATTGAACCACTGCTGGCGAGGGCACACCCGTGTCGATTGCAATGACTCGCACCAAAATCTGTGGGAACGGCGACACTAGATTAATGTCTTTTCGCAACCGGTAGGTTAATGTTCCTGGATTTGGCTCATCGGTTCCCGTAATTCGAGGCAATGACCCTGCCGCTGGATCGAACAAGGTCGGATCGAGGGCCTCAACCCGGAAACGCACTTGTTGATTCTCGCCCAAACCACCCATGAATCCTTCATCAATGGCGGTCGATGGACCAGGTTTAATGGTAGTCGGATCAATAAAATTAACCGTGGTTAAAGCGCCCGGAGCTGCGTTCGGATCTTCGACAAATGCCGAAGTTGCTGGCGGCAGTACGAACTCTGGAGCGTCATTGAACGGCGTAACGTCGATCGCAAAGGTCTTCTCAGTACTATCCACTCCCGGAGTTCCCGCCGCATCAATCAACTTCACCTTAACGTCAAAAATCAACCCAGGATGTGTATTGTTGACATCTTTGCGGAGTTGGAATCGTAGGTCACCTGTCACGGGATCTATCGTCGGCATACCCGATGGAATGCCATTCAACGGATCCGCAACGACGAATACGTTCGCATCCGCTACGATCTCGGTCCTCATTGGCATCTGAGCTGGATTGGCACCTGCAGCCAGCTCATCCAGCGCACTACTCCGAGCTGGGAACTGATTTCTCATAAACCCAGGAATGACAACAACACCTCGGTCTTCATCCGTGGCAACAATTGGCGCTGCCAAATCGAAAATCGGCGCGTCATTGACCTGCGAAGGAAGGATCGTGAAAGTGCGAGTAATCGACAGATTCAAATCGTTGTTTGGACCGCCGACGGCCCCGCCATCCTTCGCCGTGACACGGACGAGGATGGGGCCAAATGGGGACTCTTTGTTAACGTCCGGCTTAAGTTGGAAGGTAAGAATGCCCTTTGTCCGATCCAGTGGATCAATCGTAATGAACGGTAGAACATCAAACAACTGTGGCTTCAACGCTTCCACCAAAACGATGCTCGGCAAGACGTTCGTAAAGTCAACCGACTGATTCTCTGGATTGGCTAATGTTGGACCGACAGCTTCGTCAACGGCCAAGTCCGGCCCTGGCTTGATTCCAGTTATGAATGCCGGAACATTCCAAAGTCCAGCGTCTTCAGTCAACAAAACCTCTTTCGGGACTGGTAACTGTGTTGCTGGGTCGACCCAAGGGTCAAATTGAGGTCGATCATTAACCGCTGCGATATTAATCGTCAGCGTGCTGGACGATGTCAAATTAGCGATTGGACCGGCAGAAGCATCATCTTGAATCGTCAGCAACAGTAGAGCAGGTCCGCCAATGTTGCTGTTATAGTGTGCCGGTGGTGTGTAAGTTAGCTGATTGCTTGCCACCGAGAGCGTTCCACCAGACGGTGGAACCACTAGCGGCGAGTAAACCGGAGCGATGTCGCCAATTGGAGTACTACCTAC
>JANNNN010000674.1:0-2476 GCA_031398555.1 Planctomycetia bacterium
GCCGTCCTCGATACTGATCCAACCGCTGTACTTCGCCGCTCGCAGAATGGTGAATATCGCAGGGTAATCATTGAGACCTCGCCCCGTTACACCGTGCTTTAGAATACTTGCGTATCCCGTCGAACCTTCAGCGGATTGCAGATCGTCCAGTGTCGCACCGTCGGCGAGATAGCGATCACTTGCGTGCATACTGACAACACGCTGCACGATCTCGCGTAGCAGTTCGACGGGATCATCGCCTGCGACAACTGCGTTACTTGGGTCATACTGCACGCCAAAGTTGTCGGACTCGGGGATCAGCTTCAGCAGATCAACGAAGACGTCCTTCTTTTGCGCGAACTCGGGATAAAGCCAGTTCCCGTCTTTATAGTGATTCTCAATACCGAGAACGACGCCCAGCTCTTTTGCGAGCGGCAGGCAAGCTTTGATGCCGCTACTGGCATATTCCAGCCCTAAGGCGCGCGAGACTTCGGGCCAGCGCTGGCCACTCAGGACCCGGCAAACGACACCCTCTCCGCCGAGTCGAGATGCAACTCGGATCATTTCGAGTTGATAAGTCGCCGCTCGCTCACGATTTTCTGCTTTCGGATGGGTGAAATCCGGCGAGCAGCAGAGCATAGGCATCTCGAAACCCGCGCCGCGAATCGCTGAGCGGATTTCGTCAATGTAGGAATCCTCCAGCCGTTTGAAAAACCCTTCATACATCTCAAGTCCGTCGGCGTCCAGAGTTTTGGCTTGCTCGATCCAGTCAAACACGGTCATTGACCCGGTCGGCGTGATAATGTCCAAGTAACACTTAGGAAAGGCACTGATTTTCGGCCTCGCATTCATGGGACTCGTCATGCTTCGTTCACTCAAAGTGGGAAAGTGGGGAGTTGGGCGGCAACGGATGTTGTTTTGGAAGTTGCTTGGCGACTGGCACAAAGGTGTGCGTATCTAGTACAATCGTGGCGATAAAACTCCTGTCTTGCACACCTGTCGAACGTCTTGCAATGTCGAGAATCGCTGGAATGGCAAATTCAAATGTCTCATGTACTACGAGGTGAATACGATGACCGCACGTTTTGCAATCGCTACTTTAGCTGTTGTTCTGTTCTCGCCAATCGTCGCTTTGGCGGCTGATCCACTAAAGCTAATTGAAGACAAATCAAAAATCTCGTTCCTCGGCAAGAAGCCAGATGGACAGCATAAAGGCGGATTTAAGAAATTCAAGGTCGATGCGGTGGCCGATCATGAAGATATGACCAAGAGCAGCATCAAGATTGTGATCGAAACCGATTCGCTGTGGGCTGACGACGAGAAGTTAGCTGGCCATTTGAAGAATGCAGATTTCTTCGATGTAAAGAAGTATCCTAAAGCAACTTTCGAATCGACCAAGATCGAAAAAGTCAGCGACACCGAAGCGAAAATTCACGGCAAATTGACCATGCTCGATAAGACAGAGGAACTTGTTATTCCTGCAAAGGTCGATGCGAACGATGATCGCATTCAGCTAAATTCTGAATTCAAGCTTGATCGCACCAAGTGGGGCATGAACTATGGCAAAGGTAAGATCAGCGACGATGTTGAAATGACCATCGAGTTGGCCTTCAAGCCTTAAGTAGCTTAGGCTTCCAGCCTGAGTGATTTATGCCACTCGTTCCTGGGCCCTGCTTGGGAACGCACTGCCACTTAGCGTGGGGGACGCTGCTAGCGTCCGTATTGATTACCGACGCTGGCAGCGTCGGCCACGCAGAAAAAACACCTCTCACTACCCTTCAAAGATCCCCAAGATGACATCGCCTTATGGTCCGCTGAACCCAACTGAACGAGTACTTATGGGCCCAGGTCCAAGCGATGTGTCTTCGCGAGTTCTGAGAGCGCTTTCGGCTCCAACGCTTGGCCATTTGGACCCAGAATATTTAACGATTATGGACGAGACGCGGCAGATGTTGCGTCAAGTCTTCCAAACCAACAACGAAATGACGATCGCAATCTCGGGTACGGGCAGCGCGGGCATGGAAGCTTGTGTATGCAACGTCATCGAGCCCGGCGACGAGATGATAGTCTGCGTCAATGGTGTCTTTGGCGGTCGCATGAAAGATGTGGCTCAGCGGTACGGCGCGACCGTTCACGCCATCGAAGCCGAATGGGGCCGCGGAATTTCGCCCGACCAAGTCCGCCAAACTCTCAAGCAAAACCCAAAAGCCAAAGCATTTGGAATCGTTCACGCCGAGACCAGTACCGGCGAACACCAACCGCTCGAAGAGATCGCCCAAATTGTGAAAGACCACGGGGCTCTGTTCTTGGTTGACGCCGTCACCAGTTTAGGCGGAATAGATTTACCAGTCGACAAACTCGGCATCGACGCTTGTTACAGCGGTACGCAAAAGTGCTTGAGTTGCCCACCTGGGTTGTCGCCGGTCACTTTTTCACCCCGCGCGGTCGGCGATTATCTGCCGCGCGGTCGGCCAACCAGCGGGGCAAAAGCTGCTCC
>JANNNN010000689.1:0-4008 GCA_031398555.1 Planctomycetia bacterium
GAGGCTTGGGACTGAATAGTAAGTGGCGTAAGCTTCCAGCTTGCGGTTTTTCGAACTCATGCAAAACGCAAGCTGGAAGCTTACGCCACTCAAATGCGCTCGAGACAAATAGTCCCAAGCTACGTAGAAAAATCACTTCAAGGGCTCTTTCTCTTCAGTTACAGTTGCGTCAAACTTGCTACCGAGACATGCTCGGCAGGAGCCTCGGTCTCCCGATTTATGCCACGGCTATCAGACATCAATCAAACCGGTATCGTCTCGAGTCGCAAAAGGTCCTCGGCCGTCTCGCGTTGGCGAATCAGCTTGGCAACTCCGCCTTCGATCATCACCTCCGGAGCGCGGTACTTGCTGTTGTAGTTGCTCGACATGGCATAGCCGTACGCGCCGGCAACTTCCAGCACGACCAAGTCACCGACCTGGGCCGCCGGTAACATTCGCTTGGCCACAAATCCACCCTCTTCTTGCGTGAAGATATCACCTGATTCGCACAGTGGTCCGCCGACAACTACTTCACGCTCAGTCTTGCTTGCCGAGGGATCGCGATGAGCGATCGAAATCGGATGATACGAGCCGTACAGAATTGGTCGGGCCAGGTCGTTAAAACCTGCGTCGAGTAAATAGAACGTGTTTACGCCCATCTCTTTTACCGAGCGAATTTCGGCTACCAAAAAACCGCTTTCGGCAGCCAAGTAGCGACCTGGTTCAATTTCCAGTTCAATCGCGTGGCCAAACTTTTCTTGCAGACGATTTCGAGACGCATTCCACAGGTCGTAGTACTGAGCAAGGTCAACGTAGGTCTGATTCTTTTTGTAGGGCACCGGTAGCCCGCCTCCAGCACTTATTGAAATAACCGTTCGGCCTACTTCGATACACGCTTTTTCCATCGCGCCGCAAACCTGTCCCAAGTGTTCGATGTCAGTTCCGCTGCCGATGTGCATGTGCATGCCGGAGACGACTAAGCCATAAATGTCGGCGCGTCGCAAGCAGTCAGTGATACTTTCGTGCCAAATGCCGTGCTTCGATTGCGGGCCGCCGGTGTTCGTCTTTTGACTGTGGCCGTGACCGAAGCCGGGATTGATACGCAGCGAGATATTGCGGCCGGGTGCCCGCTGCCCAAGTTGTCCGATCATGTCTGGCGAGCCAATATTGCAGTGAATATTGTGCTCCACCACCAAGTCGAGCGCTTCGCGGTCAAAGACGTCGGCTGTGTAAACAATCCCTTTCGGATGCGAATTGGGGACAAAGCCTGCTTTGAGAGCTCGTTTGATTTCGCCCGCGCTAACCGCATCAACTACAACACCGGCTTTCCGCATACGATCAAGAATGGCGACGTTGGAAAGGGCTTTCTGAGCATACCGAATGGCGTCGAAGGCGCTTAGGTCCGCAATTCGTTGTTGAATGATGTTGAGATCGTAAACGTAAACTGGCGTTCCAAATTGATCCGCAAGATCAACAATAGAAATTCCAGCGATCGAGTCGCGCGTGGTCGCAAAAGTTGTAGGGCAGTGCATTTAGTTTTAGGTTCCGAGAAACTAGATTCAAAACTGTGAAGGTATATCGAATTGGTAGCAATCAGTCGGATTTTGCGCGACGTTCGCGCACACGCCGACTGTAGGATTCCATAAATTTACGCTCAGCGGGGGTCAAACTATCTTGGCCAAGTTGATGTATCTTTGCCAGAATTCGGTCGGCTTCGAGTTCATCTTTGGTCAGTGGAGCTTCGGGTTTTTCAATCGCTTCGGGTCGATGAACTTTAAAGCCGCGTTGCTTTTGCCGCCAGGATGTTCTCATGCTGTCGTTGAAGTTCTCGATGAAAGAGAAATTTAAGTTGCCGTAGAAATAAAGCGTTGCGAATGCGGCTCCAACCAAGTGAACGTCATAGGCGACTCCACCTCGACCACCCAACATGTTGCCACCTATAATTAGGACTCCAAGCACCCATGCGGGAACCGGGATCACTCCCATCAACAGAATTTCGGCTTTGGGGAAGCAAAAAACGAACAGCATACAGACGGCGGTGACTCCGCCTGACGCACCCAGCATTCCCTGCGTGCCGCCCCAAGTTTTGATGGTCCAGTAAAGCCCACCGAGAGCGATCGCCACCAAATAAAACCTTAGAAACTCCCACTTCCCATATCGATCTTCAACACTGCGTCCTAGAAAATAAAGGGAAGCCATATTGAAGACGATGTGCATGATGTCGCGCGACGAATGTGCAAATCCATAACTGACCACTCGGTACCATTGCCACGGCTGAGTCATCACTTCGGGTTCAAGGGCTAAGAAGTTGGTTAGTGCATTACCGCGATTGGTCAGTACAAAATTTGCAATAAAAAGAGCAACATTCACGATGATTAGAATGCTAACCATCGACCGTTGATCCCACGGCGCAACTCGTGGCAACCCCTCGTCGCGATAGTATGAACGGTCGTGAATACCCATGGTGTCAAAATCCTAGGTCGATTGTCGAAGCGCGAGACTTGCTTGAGTTGCAAATAACCCGTCTGCAGCTCGTCCGCCGCGAATCTCCATTATTCCCATACTTTCACTCCTTGGGCAGGGGCTAGGACGAACAGAAATACGCCTGGAAATATGGGGAAGTCAAGGTGGGAGAGCAAATGTAGCTGGTTTCGGTAGAAACCGGGGTTTAGGACTTCTCCACCGCATCCGTTTTTTAACGATACCAGCTACCCAACTGTCTACCGCATCCGGCTTCCCAAGAAACGGGCTACTCGACTGGGTTTCGTTGCATTGGCTACCGGAAAGGCGATTTAGTTTACAAATACCGTCAACTATGCGAGACTTGCCAACTGGGTTGGCTTTACCTCGATGGAATCGGCAGGAGATTTGGAAATGCGTGCGCTGTTTGTCGTGGCTATAACCCTGGCCTTCATTCCCGTATGGTCCAGCAACCCGTGTGCGGCGCAAGATGCAAAGCCCGCTGGCCGACCGCCGGAATTACCTAAACCTGAAGTCATAGTCGAAGGCGTCGCAGTACCAGCTGGGCGCGCATTGCCCGCGATGCGACTTCAGCCAGCCATGCGAATAGGAGCTGGCATGGCGCAGAATTCCACTGGTCTTCCCTTTGACCTTTCCAATATCGTACTCGCAAAGTTTGACGAAAGTCCGAAGGGATCGCAGTTGGTTGCGCTCGTCGAACAGACGCGTACCGAACAAAGAAAAGTCGCCGTTACAACTCTCAGGCAAGAAGTAAAGACTCGGAAAGTCAAGATTAGGGACAAAGACGGAAAGGAATCGGAAGTTGAACAGGCGTACACAGTATCGGTTCCCGTTACTGAAGAAGTTGAACGCGCTATTCAAGTCCCTGCGGGGAAAAAGCCGACCGCATTTCCACTCGACGAACTTCGCATCTATCGACTCGACGGAACAAAGGTCTCCGAAGCGGAAGCCCGAAAGCACTTAGAAAAAATGGGGCCCATTTTTTTGCTTCGAGGCTTTGCGGGCGACATAAAAGCGGTTGAAGGAGCCTACCTGCAAGCGTTAAACCCAAATTGCTTAATCGTAGTGACTGAGAAACCCGACCTCCCTCAGGTGCCAGAGTAAGCAGTAGTGAGGGTTCATCCGGATTTCGATTTAGCTCAATTGTCCCGCTTAATTGACCGGTAGCCCGCTGGAGTCCAATAATTGCGGGTCCGCTTGCGAGTTCTCAGAAAGCAGTTGCTCTACGACTGGCAGTAGCTCTGGCATCACGACTTCGATGCGAGGTCGACCTGCGGAATTGGGCAGCAATCAGCCCAGTGTCGAGTCGTTCCATGACTGAACTCCCAAGCCCCCCTGGAAGTCGTTCATAAATAGTATCATCACAGAACGTAGACAAGAAAACTAGCTGCGGTTTACGGGTCTCGTGCGACCGTGCAAAGTATTGAAATCAACGGCTGTAGCAACGGCGGCCAGCTCTTGGACAGTTGCAAGACGACTCCGCCGCTGCTACAGCCATTGATTTCAATACTAGTGGGTTCGCTGGTATTTTTTTATTGTCCGTTTGCC
>JANNNN010000692.1:0-2319 GCA_031398555.1 Planctomycetia bacterium
CACACCGCCTTCGAACAGTTGTTGAGCGATCGACAAAGAGCCATCCCCACCAATACAGATCAAGCCATCGATGCGCAATTCGTGCAACGTCCGCCGAACGCCCTCGATAAGTTGACCGTCAATGGCTCGCGAACTGTCGTTGCCAACTTTGGCAGTAAATCTGCCTTTGTTGGTGGAGCCTAAAATCGTGCCACCGAGATCAAGGATGTTCCAAGTGTTCTCCAAATTCAGCGGCATCCAGGAAATGGGATGGAGCAAGCCTTCGTAGCCGCGGAGAAATCCAGCCACTTCGTATCCCAAATGAACCGCAGATTTAACACTTGCTCGAATCACAGCGTTCAAACCTGGGCAATCGCCGCCACCGGTCAAGATGCCGATTCTTCTACGTTTTTTATGCACTCAGATGCACTCCAGCAAAGGACCATTCGACCATAAACCACTAACCCGAATGCGTAAGCGAGGGAAACCCACTCTTCTTGCTCCGCTATTTTGGTTTTGTGTGCGCCACTGGCTCGCCAGTGAACCGAAGTAGGTGAGTATGTAGGTGAGTATGTAGGTGAATATGTAGGACATAAGGTCTACCAGTTGCTGCCACTTGTGTGCAAAAGCTCCCGACGTGAGATCGTATGCTATCCTGTGTTCGTTCTAGAATTGAATACAAAAATGATAAAGCACGAACTGTCGCAGGACTTCTAATGGACCATGTTGATAACTTCGGCATTTCTGTTGCTTACCGCTCAACATCGAGACGGCTTTTCTGATTCGAACGTCAGCGCTTCGGTTCACTGGCGAGTCAGTGCACACCGAAAACCGCAAAATAATGCAACATTAAAACGAGCGCCAACGAGACGCTAACGTTTCAACATCATGAATGCAAATAGATCGCGGATTTGTTCAGGCGTCAATGCATCGATCATCCCGTCAGGCATCAGCGATTTGCCAGAATTCTTTCGCTGCTCAACATTTTCCGTTGATAGAGTCAGTTGTTCCTTGTCGGTCTGCACGGTGATCGACTTGTCCGTTTCACCGACAACAACTCCGGTGATAACGCGACCGTCAGCTAAGGCGATAACTGACGTGGTGAATTGCTTTGGTACGACGGAGCTAGGGTCGATAATGTTCATCAACAAGTAGTCAAGATTGGTGCGATTCGCGCCGGTTAGATCCGGGCCGATCGTCAACCCCTCGCCGTACAGTTTATGACAAGTGGCACAAGACTTTTTAAACAAAGCGGCGCCGTTTTCCAATTTTGCTTCGGCGAGGAACGGTTGCGTCAATTCTTTCTTCCATCGCTCGATCGCAGCGATTTTTGCTTCGGTCGTTTCTTGAACTACACCCCACTTCGATTCCAAGACTTTTTGAATTCGAGCGTTGCCAAAGGCGAGCAATTGCCTGACCTGAGAGGCCGCCAACTCGCGCGCGTCGACTTCCCCCGAGTCGATGGCACCGATTAACTCCAAAGCGTACGCCTCGCGACTTGAAAGCGTGTCGATTACCAGGCTGCGGTTGCCGTCTCTCAGGGCTCCGAATTGTTTTAGCAATCGCTTGGGGGTGTCTTTGTGATCGAAGCTCACCAGACCACGAATGGCTGCGTCCGCTACGGCGCGATCGCCGAGTAAATTGAAGAAAATAGGAACGGCATCGTTATCTTTGGCAGCGGCTAGAGCTCGGATGGCTTCTTCGCGTGTGACCGGTTCCAGCTCGCCATTACCGGCCATTTTTCGCAGATCAGCCAGGGCTGCACCGTCACCAAACAATACCCCCAGCGCATCCACTGCAAAAACAATGTCTTTGTTCTTCGTCGCTCGCAGATGTTGTTCAATCCCCGACCAATCTTTAGGTGCATCGACTCGAGCACGGCCCGCTAGCCCGTCGCGAAATGCGTTTAGCAGTCCGACAACGTCGCTGTCGCGTCCACTTTTCGCCGTTTTGCTAATGTATCCCAACACTTCGCTGGCAAGATTCGATTCTTTTTTGATTTCGTAAGCCAACCGTCGCACAGCGAACTGCTGCAATTTCGGAATCGATTTGAGAATTGCAACTTCGGCCAGACTGTTTACCGTCGGCTCGATGCCATACCAGGTCATCAGCGTGAGATTGTTGTCTGCGGCGATCATGCGAGTATTTTCTGGTTGAGACAAGATCGCATTTGCCAGCGCTAAACGTTCGTGTCCGTCGAACCGACGTAGAACGGAAACCAAGGCCATCAAAATATTGGGGGCTGGCTTTTGCATCGCCAGTTGAAGCAATCTGGGAAGGAATGCCTTGCGACGCGCTTCATTTCCAGCGGCGAACTGAACGGCTTGCTCAAGCTGCTCC
>JANNNN010000717.1:0-7585 GCA_031398555.1 Planctomycetia bacterium
GAAGTCCTGAACACGAATGGTCAAGCTATCGACGCGCGGCGTGGGGCCTTCAATAGAATTATCTGGCTTGAGGCCAAACAAGTTGAACAATGGCGAACCAGTGATTTGAACATCCGTCACTTGAGCACCAGCGGTGTCCAAGAAGATGTTCAACAGATCCGCCGTAGCATCCGTCGTAACGTTACCTGCCAAATCTTCGGCAGTCATATAGATTCGGCGAGCCCCATCGTGGGCGAAGCCGAGGTTCGGATTGTTCAGATCCAGCGGAGTGGTAAGCGACCACTGTCCACCAGGGAATTGATTGGTTCCGTCCAGCGGCGAAGACACGGTCAGCCCCAAGAACAAATCCGCTCCTGCACCGCTCGACTGCAATCCAGCCACACCGTTTGTTTCAGCATAAACGCGAACAATTGTATTGGCTTCAGCGCGTCCATAGAAATTAGGTGTGGTGTCGTTGGTTACGCGTTCTACAAAGGTTGCTGAAGCGCCGACAACGCCGGAATCATTGCCCGCATCCATCCCCTCAGTGATATCCGCAAAGTTAAGTTGACCGAAGAACCCGGCAGGGATCACCGTATCAACCACGATCTCAAGCGCCAAACTACGATCGCCAAAACCAGTTTGCTGCGGTGTGGCAGGGTCGACCATCTGTACCCGAGCGGTCAAGAAATGCGAACCATCAGTTAGCACTGGTGTTGTAAACTGATACACGCCAGGTGACACAAACGTTGCAAATCCGAGCGGTGTTTGCGGTGCCGTACCTACTTGCGTTCCCGGTGCCGGCGAACTGCCTTCATCGAAAATCGCGATGCGGTAACCCGCTGTACCTGCCGCGGCTTGGAATGGAATCGGGATCACCACTCCGTTAGGCGGGTTGTTGCCGGCTGGACTGTTGCCTTGAATATCGTTCAGCAGAATTCCGTCATCTAGGCGGAAGACCAGCGTCGGTGTGTTATCGCGCGTCACGTTGTCGAACTGGCTGCGACCGGTATCGCTGTTCGCTGGAGGTGTATCGCCGACTGGATTGTCCAGCAGTTCCATGTCGACGGGCCTCGGTGGTGCGTAGTTATCAACGGTAACGTTGTACGTATTGATAGCGGTGCCGTTTGCGAAGACACGTAGATAGTAAGTCTGCCCTGCAACCGCAGGGATGCGAACGCGTTCGTCGCTGGTTGCATCGTTGACTCCGAAACCAGCGATTACATTGCCTGCTGCATCGGTGACTGCGATATCAAGGTTTCCACTGTTCGGCAAACCTGGACGACCGCTTGCAACCGGTCCCACTTGACGGAAGTAAACTTGGAAGTCGAGTACGCCTGTGCGTTCCGCGACAACTCGGAACCAATCCTCATCGCCAGGTAGGTTGAAGATCGGTTCCAAGCCCGGATTGATGTTTGGATCGACATTGATCGCGTCACCAGCACCGAGGTAAGTTGCCAGAGTGCGTGCATCGTTGTATTCAAAGTCATCGTGTTTGAAGAAGACAACATCGCCACCGACTCCTGCGACTGGCTGAGCCACTTCGATGTTGGTGAAGTTGACAATCAGTGGCTCGGCGTTACCCGGGCCAATGGCCATAGCTCCGCTGTCAGCGGTTGTGCCTTTTTCAAACAGAATTAAATCGCCTGTGCCTAAGTCGAGAACACCCAGTCGGTCTGCGGTTGTTCCTGCGCCACCATCAACGTCAACTCGCAAGCTGTTGACATTCGCGTCGGTGCCCAGTGAGTCAGCCCACTGAACACGAATCGTATCGTTGCCTGCACCTGCTTCAACTGAAACTCGTTCAACCGTTCGCGTGCCAGCGACCAGCACTAACGTGTCGGTTTCCAAAACTCCGTTGACTGTTTCTAAAAGCGTGGCGTCCGCGGTTTGCGAGATATCGATTGCGTCGTTACCTAAGGTACCGCGAACGAGAATCGTATCAAAGCCAGCCCCACCATCGAATGTGTCATTGCCTGCTCCGCCGACCATGGTGTCTTCGCCGTCGTTACCGAACAGCTGATCCGCACCAGCGCCACCTTCCAAGAAGTCATTGCCGTTGCCACCGATCAAAATCGCATCCGCGGACAGTGTATCGTTGCCAGCTCCACCGGCGAAAGTGATTCCGATCAGCCCCTCGACTGTGGCGCTCGACGAGTTGATTGACTTGATCGAGTCATTCCCTTCGTTGCCACGAATCGTTAAACGGTCCGCGGTATTAGTTCCAGACATTCGGACGTCATATGGCAGACCAGCGACTCGTAGAACACCAGTTGCCGCACTTTCAACGCTAACTGTCAAGTTATCATCGGTAGGACGACCGTCGATGAACACATTGTCTGGTGCATCGGTAGCTTCGATAATATTGACAACGCGAACTTCGGTCGTTGACAGATCGCTCAGGCTGGCAGTTGGATCAACGTATGGACTCGTGGCCGCCAGCGCACTGCCTGAGTCGCCGTTATTAGCTCGGCCAACTACATAAGCGTCTGCGCCAGCGTTGCCTTGAACATTGATTTGATCAATGCCAGCCATATCGATCGTAATACTTCCAGTATTGCGGAACAGAATCGCACGCGACGGATCGCTAAGCTTGGCAAAGACACTAAAGACTTCGGCCCCAGCGCCGCCGAAGAATGCTAAAACGTCTGCATCTCCAGCACCGCCTTCAATCGTATCACTTCCGTCGCCGGGTTCCCAAACAAAGGTATCCGTGCCAGCACCACCATTGAAGTAGTCATTGCCTGCGTCATCCGCGACGCCGTTGGCCGCTACCGATGGATTTCCAAAGATATCGTTGCCTTCTTCACCGTAGATTTGATCCGCGCCGCCCCCACCAACCAAAATGTCGTTGCCAGTTCCACCGAAGATCGAATCCGGATTTGGACTGCCGAAGATAGTGTCATCGCCGTCACCACCATAGATCGTTGGATCGGCGGCATCAACTGCGACGCCAAGCAAGTTGACGATGTCATTGCCAGCTCCCACGTTGACGAACTTCGCAAGACCAGGAACGGCTAAGTCGAGATCGACGTTGTCATTGCCACCGAACGTGTTAATGTCTAGTTGATCGATTCCGGCGCCGATTGTGACTGCACCTTCGAGTGTGACGGTGTTCGAGTTCGACGTGACCGAATCTACGCCTTCGGTACCATTGATCTGCACACGATCAAACCCACCTGTGCCTGGAGTCACCGTAATATTGTCGAACGACTGGAAGATGAACTGAGGACCTGCACCTGACGCGAACGACCCAGTACCGATTCCAGTTGGGTTAAGAATCGTGGTGTCATTCAAGGCTGTTCCATTGATGGTCAAATTATCGTTAACTGATGGGGCTCCTTCGCCGTTGTACTGAATCAGTTCCACACCGCCGGCTGACGATATGTAAGTAAATCTAGCTGGAGGGCAGTCGAACACAAACGAACCAAAGGTAATCAACGAATCGGTTCCGGCTGCATCGTAAACGCCATTGGTGTTTTTATCGATCACTAAATTGCCGGTATCCGCACCGGTTGGATTAAATACAACGTCATCGAAACCGCCAGCGTTATTCGGCGTCTCAAGCACCAGCCTATCCGCTTCGAGTGGAGCGCCGATTGAAGGCGAACCGCCTGCTACACGAACGTTGACATCCCAAGCTGCTTCATTGGGAGCTGCAGTGCGAATCACTATGTCATCGTCACCCGACATCGCGTCGATGAACAGGTCGGCTTGATTGAGTAATACAACATTCATGCCCGAATTGATCGAGAACGTAAAGTCTTGCACTCCATCCGCACCAGCCGTCGTGGATGCATCTCGTGCGATAACGGTAATGTCATCGTCTGCGTTAGTTCCTAGAATTAAGAACGGGCAACCCGCAATCGCGGCGACAGTAAGCGATTCGATATGGTCGAAGCTAACGGGTGCACCACCGGTGATAATACCGCCTTCATCATTCTCAGGTCCAGCAAAGAAACCAACCGCTCCGTTCACAATCAATTGATCGCCAGGCAAAACGCCAATTGGATCGCCACCATCGATGAAAACAGGAATGGTGCCTGGCGTTACAGTGAACGTATCCGATCCTTGCAGGCCGTAGATGGATAGTGCTTCGACATTGCCGCCTGCAAAACTAACGATTCCACCGCTGGCACCAGTGTTTACAGTTCCGGCAACTTCGTCAACGGTAACTACATCCGCTTGGGTTGAACCGTTGACCGCGAGCGTATCGTTGCCGCCTAACAGGTTTACGGACAGTGTGTTTGCGAGCACACCAGAGTAGTTTACTACAGGGTAAGCATTTCCTAGACTGGACGTTCCTCCCCCAGCACCCGTTGGTGTTACAGTCAGCAGATCGTTGCTAGCCGAACCTTGAATTGTCAGCGGTTGACCAGCTGCATTAAGATTCAGAATATCGATGCCTGTGTAATTTACATCCGGCGATCCCGCCACACCCGCATCGTCAATCGTTGCTGCGCCCAAACCAACAGTGGTCGCTCCCGCGCTGGTGAAGTTCAACGTGTTGCTATGATTGCTTGAATCGTCACCCTGAACGTTTAGCGTAACGTTGGCAATCGCTACGATATTGAAAACGTCATCGCCGCTCAGGCCTCGCAGGGTGATAGCTTCAACGCCAATTGTACCGACGCCAATTTGGTTGTTAAGCGAGATGCTGGGCGTTGGAACTACTGCGTGCGGAACGCGGAAGATATCGCTCGCAGCAGTGCCGTTGTAGATCAAATTGTCTGTGCCACCGGCGTCAGTGATCGTCAGCCGACCAGTCGATCCGACATTCAAGAAAACCAATGGCACAAAGCTATCGACTCGCAGTTCGCCCGAATCGACAGTTGAGCCGGGCGTCAATGTGAAAACATTGTTGCTCGCGGGCGTGTTGACATTCAATGTGTCGTTACCACCAAGTCCATTGATCTTGATCAGCTCAGTGGTTGCTGCTGAAACTGTCACGCCGCCAAGGCCAGTGATGGTTGCCGCATCGGCTCCCGTTGGAGTGAACTGAATCGATTCCGTTGCGGAGGAACCGGTGACAATCAATTCATCGCTAGCGGTTGGGTCGCCACCGTTGACGTTGACTTGGGTGACCCCAACTAGACCGACTGGCAAGACGTTGATCTTGTCGTCGCCGAAGAGGCCATTGATGTTCACCGTTGGATAATTCGCAAACGTGTACACCGCTCGATCATTGATCCAAACGCGGTTACCACCGATAAATTGCAAGGCGATAGTATCGTTATTATGCGTGCCTTGAACATTGATAGTGTTCGCGCCTGCAACCAAGCCTGTCAAGTTGAACGATTCGATGCCGCTGTAACCGGTTGTCCCATCAGGACCGGTGATCAGTCCAGCGTCCGGTGTCGCACCAGGCGAAGCAGCAGTTGTTCCAGCCGTCGACATCGTAATGTTTAGCACGTCCGATGACCCAAGTGCATTGGACGTTGGCGAGCCACCGATAACATTCACGATCTGGTTACCGGCTGTAGTGCCCGTGACATTGATCGTGTCGTTTCCGTCACCTGCATTCACATTCAATGTTTCGGTTGTGGCTGCAACAAAGCTCGCCGCCAGCAAAGCGTTGACGGTGACCGTGGTATTCGCACCTTTTGCAACGTTAATCGTATCGATACCGCTGGTTCCATTGACGGTTACCGAGTCAGTCCCTACACCGCTATCAATTGACAGTGGGCTCGGGACATTGCTGAAGTTGAACACTGTGTTTAATCCAGCCTTCACGACACTACCTGCGTTTACAGCGGTAGGTGTATAGGTCAAGAGATCTGGTTGAGAAGTGCCGAATACTGCTGCAGAGTTGTTCCCTGCATTCACATTTGCGGTCTCAATACCGATCACCGTAACCGGCGCTCCGTAGCCGGCGATTTGAGTGTTAGATGGCACGGCGCTATCCCCCAGACTAACACTTACTGCACCAGTCGCTCCTGATAGATTCAGCACATCGCTGGCCGATGGATTTCCCCCATCGACAATTATGCCACCTGGGTAGGTTATTAGATTTCCGCTCAAGTTAAACGTGTCATCGCCATCGAGTCCACGCAGCTCCAGTGCGAAGATGTTCGTCAAATTGAACAAGTTAGTAACAAAGCCAGCGGTGGAGTTCAAAATCTGGGCTGAATTGCCCGTTACATTAAACGTATCACTGTTCGCTATGCCATTAAATTCGACGATATCGCCAACGCCTAGGATCGAAACGGTTCCGGACGCACCGATATGCATATACGACAGTGGCACCGAGGCAGTACCTGCACCGAACGCTTGCGAACCAATTGATCCAGAATCAGCGGCCGAGCTGGGTGTAACCGTAGTGCGATGACCACTTGGGCTGGTGACAGTCAACGCGTCCGTACCGCCTTGACCATCGATAACTAAAGATTCCGTCGTCGTAAAATTGACGGTTCCGGAACCAGTAATTGTGACCGAACCACTACCGACAGTGTTGCTAACGTTGTAATTGATCGTGTTGTTTGCTGTCGTTCCACTTACGATCAATTTGTCACTGGCCGTTGGATCTCCACCGTCGACATTGAGTGTGCCCGTAAATGCTCCAGGGGCAACATGGACAGTATCATCTCCCGCTTTAGCTTGAACAGTTAGCGTAGTCACGCCTGTATAATTAATCGCCGGACCAGCGTTTACGGAAGTCGTAAGCGAGGCCGCTCCAATTCCTATAACGTTGATATCGTCGCTCGCATTGGTACCGCACACGACCAAAACTCCACCGGCTGCGGTAAGATTGACCGGCCCAACGGCTTCAATGTTGTCGAAGCTGACAGGTCGGACCGCACCCGAGAAACTAAAACCACCGGCATCATTTTCAGGTCCCGGGGCGAACGTGGTCGTGCCAGCACCAGCCGGTACGATCAGTGCGAGAGTGTCGCCAGGGGCCCCGACAGGATCGCCAGCATCCACAAAAACCGACGTGGTTGCCAACGCAGTAACGTCGAAGTTGTCGTTGCCCGCGTGTCCATCGAGTTCCACCGACGTGATATCACCGAAGACAACATTCGCTCCGTTGAGCGATGCGGTACCTTGTGCACCGCCAATGCCGCCGTTATTGGAATTCAAAACGAAAGCGTCATTCCCGGTTGTGCCTTCAATTACCAGACGATCATCAGTACTGCCAATAGGACCGCCAAATACCACCAGTGGAGTTGCTGAACCTGTTAAGCCGGTTGGCCAGATGACAAAGGTATCTACACCTGAGGTTGCTACCAGTTGAACGTCGTTGAATCCAAAGTAATCCACAGTCTCGCGACTATCGAGCTGAGTGCGGTCGCCAAGAAGTGGTGATGCACCGACCGTCCAAGTGTTGTTTTGAGCGGTGTCGAGAATTAACAAGCTATCGTTCGGGTTTCCATTGAGGAAGGCGTGGCTAATGCCAGAGTAGGTCGTCGTGGTGTTGGCTGTGATCGAACCCGAGCCTGGGGTTACGTCAGGAACAACCAAGAATAGCTCGACCACAGCAACTACGCCGTTGACAGTTAAAGTGTTGATACCTGTGCCGCCAATAACATTGATGGGGCCAGCATAAGTCGTGTCGATTGTTATGTTGTCGTTACCGCCGAGCGCGTTGATCACCAGCGAAGCAAAG
>JANNNN010000800.1:0-9927 GCA_031398555.1 Planctomycetia bacterium
CCGAAGCCCGCGTGCGGAACGACTATCAGTCGATTGCCGTCGAATCCCCACGCGATGCGACGTCCAAGGGCTTTGCCATCTTCAAACATTGCAAGTGCCCGTTGCAGCAGGACCCAGAGATTAACCTGATGGTAAGCCGGACTGTCCGCATTGGACTTATTTAGTGGTTGGCCAGCAGTCGTGGTGAACTGCTGCAAAGAATCATTCCAAATTGCAGGCGGTTCCAACATACCGGTGTCCGCATTGAAATCCACAACGGCGAAGCGGGCGCTGGTAGGCCCGTCGGCTAAACCCGGTTCCCAATCCGCAAAGGCTTCAGGGTCGAAACCCATCTCGGGATTCAACTTCGCGACAAAGGGATCGTCAAAGTAAGTCGTGAAGGGAAGCTGCAGTCCAGCATTCTTTTTAAATTCGCTGGGAAGATATCGCGACTGAGCATATAGGCTGACGCGGTCATTTGGGCTAATGCGTACACCAACAATAGACTTTCTACGCGAAGCCTTAGCAGTTTTACGTGGTGGCACCGGACACCTCCGATCTATGGAATGTATAGCGGAGATTATATACTCGAATTATTCGCGGCACAGGAATTTCTAATATTTATCCGTTTAAAATTCTTTTCCTGAGCGCTGCTTTTTTACTCGGCGCTTGAATAGCACCGGTCATCATGATCGACTACCGTTTCGAAATCCGCAGCTAGTGCCTTTGAACTTGCCAATCCGGCGGTGTACAAGAAATCAAACATCAGGTAGGCGAAATCAGCTTGTTCTATAACGCAGTTTAACCAAAAAGTTTTTGGCAAACTCGTCCTTCATTTTGGGTGGCTCGCTCTGGTCGACCTTGATGCGCGTACACGAGTTTCCAATGGTCGACGCCGACCGCGTGCAGAATCGTCGCGTGAATGTCGTGAATGTGAAGACGATCTTCGACAGCGTGTAAACCTAGTTCATCGGTAGAACCCAAAGTGAAACCGCCGCGAACTCCGCCACCAGCCATCCACATTGAGAATCCATATGGATTGTGATCGCGGCCGTCACCTTTTTCGCTCATCGGTGTTCGTCCGAACTCGCCGCCCCAGACTACCAACGTGCTATCGAGCAAGCCGCGTCGCTTTAGATCTTTCAACAGGCCAGCGACCGGTTTATCACTCGAACGGCAGAGCTTGGAATGATTCTCTTCCAACTTGGTGTGCGAATCCCATTTGCTACCAGCCCCATGATAGAGCTGCACAAACCGAACACCACGTTCGACTAATCGCCGCGCTAGCAGGCAATTACGCCCAAACGATTCTGTCTCTTTATCATTGATGCCGTACAGTTCTTGTGTCTCGGCAGTTTCGCTGGCCATATCGACCGCTTCCGGCGCTTCAGCTTGCATACTACCGGCCAACTCATAAGCGCGAATACGCGCCTCGAGTTCACTGTTCTCAGGCCGCTCCGCCGCGTACTGTCGATTCATTTCGTACAGCATCTGCATCTTCGTCGCTTGGCGTTGTGGACTGATGGCTTTGGGACGAGCTAGAAACTGAATGGGTTCAGTTCCACTAGCCATGGGCGTGCCTTGATAAGTGGCGGGCATGAATCCCGCGCCCCAGTTGCGAGGACCATTGATAACTTTGCCAGCCGTGTCCTCGACGACTACGAACGCCGGGAGGTTGTCGTTCTCCGTCCCCAAACCATAGGTGACCCAAGCCCCCAGCGAGGGTCGACCCGCAAGGATCGAACCGGTGTTCATCTGGCATACGCCATTGGAGTGGTTCAGCCCGTTTCCCCAGCACGATCGAATCACGGAAATGTCATCGGCACATTCCGCGATATGAGGAATCCAATCCGAAAACCACATCCCGTTCTCGCCGCACTGTTTCCAAGAACGCTTTGACGCCATGAGCGGAGCGTCGTATTCACCCATCGGTGTAATGATCGGCCCAAAACTGCTCGGCAGCGGCTTGCCGGCCAGTCGCGTCAACTCGGGTTTTGGATCCAGCAGATCAAGATGGCTGGGACCACCTTCAAGAAAAACAAAGATGACGCTTTTGGCGCGCGGCAGGTTGTGAGGTTGCTGAACGATTTTATCGCTTGCTGACATGTGGTTAGCCAGCATCGCATGGAGAGCAACGGCTCCAAAACCAGCTCCGGCAGTTGCCAGCATCTCGCGCCGCGAGAAGTAACTGCTACCGCGAGGAATCTGAATTGGCATTTGTTTCGACATTACACAGTCCAAAATCGTTCGTGCAGTGGGTTTTCATTTCAGCTCAGCACTATTCTAACCGATTGTCTTGGTCTCTCAAAATGCCATTTTCAGCCCTCCGACAATGTGTAGACGTAATCTCTCTTAAAAAGCAAGCCGCAGAGTGGATTTTTCTTGTGTGGCACTGGCGTGCCAGTGTCTTTTCGGAAAGCCAACCTCTTGCACGTTAAATACCCAGTAAACTTGAATGAAGGATGGGATTGAAGTTGGGTGGAAGCTGGTCGCATTAATTGAGTTTTCTCGGACAGAGACCTCGCACTAGTCATTGGTGCAGGTGGCTATTGAGCTAACAGACTCCGATCTTTGACTTGGCTGACGCAGAGCTCAAGCTGGTAATTTTTGAAAGCCACTGGCTTGCCAGTGATACACTCAGAACCCAAAATAGCGCAACAACAAAAGGCGCTACCCGCGGTTATCGAAACGATAGTCGGTGCATGACAATCAAACGTTCAGGCGCCATACGACTGGCGGATCAACCGGAAATGGCATGCGCACGATTAGGGGAGGCGCTCCTGCCGGGCGCGACCAGATTAACTTTGGCAGCGAATGGTCGCACTCGGTAAGCGCGACCCGCGAATACCGGAAAACTCATTAGAGCGAATCATGGTGATTCAATTGACAACTACTTCGAAGCCCTTGGCTAGCGCCAGCGGCTCACAGATGGTGGCTAGCGGCTCACAATTCCAAATGCCTAAATAGATTACGTTCCCTTGTTTCAATACAGCCTAAGATCCAGTTTCTGTTTTTGGTCACTCTTCGCGCTTGCGTGCGTGGCTCTGTTTTGGCCAGGCATATTCTTTAGTGAAATACCTGCGTTTCGAGACGCATTTCACTTCTACTATCCCCAAGCCGTATGGCTTGACCAATGCGCGATGCAGGGCGAGTACTTTCCTCAGTGGCAATGCAATGAGTCGCTTGGAGTCGACGTTTCGGGTGAGACAACTTCGGCACTCTACTATCCAGTGCGCATAGTTTGGTTTCTGTCGTTTCTATCCGTTGCTCAGCGGTTCTCTTTGTTCGTAGTTGTTCATCTCTTGCTTGCAGGCCTGGGAATGCAATATGCATGCTCGCGAATGCAACTAAGGAAAGAAGCGGGTTGGCTAGCTGGAGCATCCTATGCGCTGAGTTGCCCGTTGCTGTTTCAGCATTACAACCTCGTTTTTCTGTGTAGCGCAGTATGGTTGGGTTTTGCCATCGCAGAAATAAGCTGTTGGCTGCAGCGTGGCGAAATGGATTCGCGGCGGCCTCGAATTGTAGTTTTTAGCGGAGCGGTCGCCATGATGGTTCTTGCAGGCGATCCGCATACCGCGGTCAACATCTTAATTGTGGCTGTTTTTCTTGCGGTGGTGCAAGCAATTGCAAAACGAAACGCACTTTGGTTCGCAACTTCGATGATGTGGTTGGCTGCAGTTGTTCTGCTGGCTATCGGTCTGTCGGCTGTGCAGTCGATCCAAAGTCTGCGGTGGGCTAACCAGAGTCATCGGTGGTCAAGCGAAAAAGAAGGTGTTGAATCTCGCTCGCTGAACGACGAACAAGCGGCTGCAACAGAGAATGAAGTTCCAGGTCAGCTGATAAAAATCATGAACGAGCCGACACGAAGATCGGCCAGTGCGATTTACGAATTCAGTCTATCACCGTGGCACTTACTGACGGGGCTGTGGCCGACTTTGGGTGGGCAGTACTCGCCTGACAATTCTCGAACGTTTTCTTTCATCACCGCTGAAGGGCGAATGTGGATTCCGAGTCTTTTTTTCGGCGTATTACCGCTGCTTTTACTTTTTGGCGGGTTCGGAAGCTTTTGGAATTCGAAATATAGCTTATTTTTGTTCGCCGCGATCTTCGCATTGCTTGCGTCTTTTGGCAATTATTCCCTGGGGTGGTTGTTACGCTGCGTTTTTGACGCTTTTGGCGCCAATTCGCTCTCGGGGCGCCTGCCGCCTGACCACTACAGCAGTCTGTACGGATTGCTCGCTGAGTGGTTGCCAGGCTATAGCGTGTTTCGCTATCCGGCCAAGTGGAGCGTCATGGCTGTGGCATGCGCGACGTTTGCCGCCGCAATTCGCTTCGATCAATTTTTTGATGGAGATTTACTACGGGTAACAGCGGTGCAGCGATTGGTGCTTTGGATGAGTGGCTTGGGGTTGATCCTAATGCTCGCACGAGCCGGGGATTTTTTAATGGTGGTTGCGACATTGCGGCCGCAGGTTTTGCCCGATGCTTGGCTGGGATCTCCAAACGGCTGGGCTATGTTTCAGCAATTTTTGATTGCGTTTTCGATTCCGATTCTTGTGCTCGGTTTAGTGGCGTTAGTTCGATGGCGTGAAAAGAGCTTAACGCTAAATTTGGCACGAACAAAATTGCCAGTACACGCACTGCTCGCCTGGATCGGCCTGCTTGAGAGTTTTCTAGTCGCGACTTGCTGGTGCTCATTTGTGCCGCCTCAGCAGACCGATCCTGAGGGACCTTGGACTTCTGAATTTGTTTGGGCTGACGCAGGTGAAGCCAACATCGAACGCGATCAATGGTTAACTAATGACACGGATGACGTTTCTTTTGCGATGGCGGAATACCAACGTGCGTTTTCGCTTGGCAAGCTCGGCCTGCGTTCAAACCAACATAACCTCGCTTCGATTCTGTCCATCGAACCACAGAGGATTAAGCAGCTTCGTATGGGGCTAGCAAGGATCGACGATCTTTCGACTAATCAACCCGAACTGGACGCCGTATTAGCATGGCTTGGCGTTGAACGGCGATTAGTTCGAACGCCTGCAGTCGACAAACCCGCTTCATTCGATTGGCAGTATGTTCCTGGACCAAGCCAACTTTGCGAACTGTACTTTGATGAACCAGCGGACGGGCAAGACGCTGGTGTAAAGTGGCAATGGTTCGGATGTGGTCAGTTAAAAATTGAAATTGATAGCCCCCACAAGTGTCAGCTGCTCGTGCGGCAGTTTAACGATGACGGTTGGCAAGTCGTAACAAATCGCCAAGATTCGCTCCCGCTCACTCGCGACAGCTCAGGGTTGTTCATTAAGTGTGACGTTGACTCCGGAAAAAGCCAACTAACACTCGAGCGAGTCCAATGGCTACGGCAACTTGGCGTAACAATCAGTGTTGCGACGGTATTCATTGCAATTGGAATCGGCTGCGTTCAACTTCGCATTGCATCGGCAACCAAGTCGCGATCAAAGTAATTGATGCTCATCCCGGCGTCGACGATAACTGATTGAGCGGTAATGCCCGACGATCGGGGGCTTAGTAGAAACACTGCCGTCGAAGCGACTTCGTCGGTAGTCAAAGCGCGCTTGCGAGGTATGACCCGTTCTGCAAACAGATATGCGTCCACATAACCTGGGATGCCCGCCGATGCACTGGTCTTTAATAGGCCAGCGGAAACAGAGTTGAAACGCACTTCACTAAAACGGCTAAACGACTTCGTGAGAAAAGCCAGCGACGAATCGAGAGCCGCTTTGACAGGGGCCATAAATCCATAGCTTTCGCTGGCCATCCGCGTGGTCGATATGCTGATCGTGACCGCCGAGCCTCGTTTGTCGAGCTGATCTTTCAGGGCGCCCGCGAGTGCTACAAATGAGAAGCAACTGATGTCGATGGCTTGCAGGAATTGTTTGCGAGTCGTTTCGTGGAACGGATGGATCCCGTCGCTGTAGTCCGCGAATGCGATCGAATGCACGAACCCGAAAAAGCCTTCGAAATCTTGTTTCAACTGAGCGGCTAGGGTGTCGATTTGCGATTGCTGTTCGACATCGCAAACATAAACGGGTCGGCCAGGAAACAGTTTTGCTACTTGCTCGCGCCGCGTTTCGCTGCGAACCACATAAACAGGCTCAGCTCCGACTTCGCTAAGTTGTTGTCCGATCTTGAATGCCACGCTTTTTTTATTCGCGACTCCAAAAATAAGGATGCGTTTTCCGGAAAGTTGTAAAAAATCCATATTATTTCGCTTGCAGTCAAACAAAAATGAACGTGGTAAACATCAGTGAGAAGTGTTGGATCTTGAACGGTTAAGTTTACATTGCAAGGGGAGACCAATATACTGGGTCGCAATACTGGGTCGCAAATCCGACCGCCAACCCGAGGCCGCATCAGACTCGGCTTACTGGAGGCGGCTGTAAGCTGGATCGTGCAAGCAACCTTGTTATTGGGCCGCAATTCAATGGAGCTTCGATGCGTTCGAGACAGGCCGAACGTACGAATACGCTTCACGTCATCCGATTTCTAACGAAACCAGCTACAATCATATGCTTTCAGCTTACGCTACTAAAGGATGTTCCCGTTGGATTCCGCCAATACGTCGACAAATCAAGGCTCTGTACTCGTCGCTGATCTGACCGGCGTGGAGATGCTCAACAGTGTCAAACTGCAGTTGGCTCAGCAATACGCGCCACGCAGGTGGCGGCCATGGATCGAATCGGTGACACGTGCGCTTGAGCAGGGAGTTCCTCTCGGCGAAGCGATTGGAAAATCCCGGACTTCTGCTCCGCGTGAACTGGGAGCCATTGTCGATAGTGCCATGCAGGTTGGAGCCCCGGCGCAGTTGCTACTCGACGTGCTACGAACGCGCGAGGCGCTTCGGACAAGCTGGAAAGAGCTTTGGGTTCTTCTCCTTTACCCGACGGTAACGCTCGTTTTCGCGATTTTGATCGGCGTAATGTTCAGCAGCACAATGGATTTCAATTTTCTAACTGAGTTTGGTTTGAGTGGAACGGATCAAATTCTGGCAATGGTCAATGATCAGCGGCAGTCGATGTACGGGATGGCCTTTGTCGTCGGCTGGACGCTGTTGGTTTTTGGCACGATTGCAGCACTTGGGCCGGCGTGGGCATTAACAAGTGTCGTAGGTGGCGTGCGAGTTTTCGGACGTCCCCTTCGGTGGATAAACTTGAGCGAAATCCTAAATCGTTATCAGTTGTTCATCGGTCAGGGCCTGCCGACGATCGATGCGGCAGCCGCTGTCTCGCGCAGTTTCTCAAGTAGCGCTCAGCGCTACGTCGCCGAAGGCATTGAACGTAGAATTCGCCAAGGTGCCTCGCTGGGTGTTGCGTTTGCTGCGACGAGTATGAGTGATGGGCTTTGTCGACCTGCGTTGCGGATGCTCGACTATCGTGGCGAAGACCTGAATACCGCGCTCGCGGAGACATCTGGGCTATTGCAACACATGGTCGAACAGCGTTGCCGTTCGCTGTCGGGTATCATGCCACTGTTTGTTCTGATGATCGTGGGCAGCGTCGTGTGGTCTGTCTTCAGTTGTTACTTGCTCGCATTCATGCCACTCGTTTCAATGATTTCATCTTTGGCATAGGTCTATGATCGCCTTCTTATCCAATTGGCTGTTATTTTATCCGATCGCGTTCAGCCTATTTGTGGCGATGCAACTGTCGGAGGCAACCGCGGACGGGCGCAAGGTTTCAGTTGGCGTTCAAGTTCTTCGTTCGACCATCTTTGTCTTGTTTATGTTTGCTTTATTCGCCGTCGGATGTCGAACGTCGTTTCTCAGCACCGCGTGGACTCTCATGTTCGGCATTTTGGCGGTAGTGTTGTTAATTAAGCAGGCAAAGCTAAACCGCGCGGCGGTGACGATGACAGTTCTGGGTTGCCGAGATTTACCTCAAGTACATCGGGCGGCGGCCTTTTTTGGGGAAGAGCATGGGGGATTTCTTGGGAAAAAGCTGCGTCAATTTCGACTTCAATTGGAGCGTGGAGCGCCTTGGTCGCACGCGCTCGAAATTGCTGGGTTTTGCAAAGGAAGCTACGAACGGTTGGCCACTCGGCTGGCCGCTCGGTTTGGGCCATCGTCCAATACAACTCAAGATTTAAACGCGCCCATTCGAGTCGAGATCGAGATGGAACGTTTACTTTCGCGGCTTTCGATGTTGGTATGGATCTTGTTTTTTGGTCCAATTTTCGCCATGTATCAAATAGTTGTCGTTCCGACTCTTTTCCAAATGTTGCGAGAGTTTGATGTTGCAATTCCACCGGCACTAGAAGCGATTGGTGGACTCAACTCGTTTAGCTGGCTGTTCGCTCTCTTGACGTTGTTTGCAATAGCTGTGTTCATTTGCGCTGCGACTCTGTGGCTCTTCCCTAGGCTGACTAGCCAACTCCCGTTTCGATTGTTTTGCGGAGCTTACTATCGCTGTTTAGGGTTCGTGGCGCTGTCCCGCGTGTCTGAACATACCGCGGACTTAACGGACGCTTGCCGACAGACTGCCGAAATCGTACCTGTTACACATATCGCAACGCAGTTTCATACGGCAGTCACCTGTTTGGAACGCGGACAGTCGCCTGCCGACGCGTTTTCAATAGCGAGATTGGTTCGCGGGGATCAACTCGGCGATTTCTCGTCTATCCTCGATACGTCCGGAATCGCGTGGGCGACCCATCAATTGGCGTCGGTTGAAGTCGAGCGGATGCTGTCGCGATACTCATTGGTGATACAATTTTTGGTAGTTGTCTTTACATTGATTTTTGCCATGCTCGTCGGACTGGTAGCCGTTGGTATGTTCCAAGCCCTGTCATCAATGATTCAGGCGTTAGCATAAGGATGACGGTCGACGTGACTTCAAATGAGCTCAATCGTTCAACTTGTAGCCTGCGAGCCTGTCAGCGCCGCGCGACCACTACGATGGAAGTGCTGGTTGCTATCGCTCTGCTCGCAGTCGCAATAACATTAGTGGGTGGATTCGTGCATCAAGTCAAAATAGGCTTACGAGATCGTGAGTTGAGCACGCGGTTTGACTGGGAACTGATGAACGCTCGCGAATTGATCGGTAGCTGGCCGCTGGAACAAATTACGCTCGAGCGAATTCAGCAGATCTCGCTCTCAGAGTCTCTCACCAATCAAGCAACCAATCCACATCTAGCGGCTTCCATTCAGAAAATAGAAAATCCGCGGCCCGCAACACAGATAACACTTGCGATTGAATGCGAACTGAACGGTCAAACTATACAGCCATCGATATTGACGTTTTGGGTACCATCGACCATTGAGGAAAATCCATAATGCGGCGACATGGATTTACGCTGGTGGAAGTCATTGGAGTCGTCGGCGCCACCGTCATGCTGTTAACCCTATCTGCCCTGTTGCTAGGTAAGACCTTTGACGTGCATCGAGCGTCCCTTCTGCATTTGCAGCGTAAGCGTTCACTCGAGCAATTCGTTGAGCGCTGGCGCGATGACGTGCAATCAGGTACGAAAGTAACTCCGGGAGCAGAGTTGCAAATCACAAAAGTCGATAACTTGGAGATTGTTTATTCAATCATCAACCAGTCCATAGTCCGGACTCGTCGCCAAGACGGCCAAGATATTGGACACGATCATTGGCAGCTTCCCAGTCAGTGCTCCATTACTTGGCACATAGATGACCAAGGCCGCGTACCACTGCTCGTCGGTAAGCTAGAATTCAACGGTGATCCGATCGAATTCGATGACGTATCGCTTGTCTCACGAATTGGCATCGGAGCAAGCAAATGAGTTATTTTAAACACAGGCGAGATAAAGTACGACGAACGGCCAGTACTATCATTTGTGTACTGGTCGTGATCCTGCTAGTCGGAATGTTGAGTGTTCAAACGATTCAGACATTGGCCTTGGTTCGCCGAGGTGATGACGATCGGGCTAAAATTATGCAGGCCAACGAATTAATAGAACTCGCCCGCGGCC
>JANNNN010000888.1:0-3052 GCA_031398555.1 Planctomycetia bacterium
AATCGTGGAGCAAAAAAGAGAGATTACTAAGTGCTTTGTCCGGATTAGATTTTGCGGTTGGACTCGAGCATTGGTTTGGTCTTATCAGCCGGAAGGCGTTAGCCTCCGGTTAGGTCTTCAACCGGAGGCTAACGCCTTCCGGCTGATAAGTCACCTGCGAAATAATGATCACAATTGGATTCCTATGCGGGAGGTCGATAACGCGATCTGCCTAGTGGCACAAAGCCCAAAATCTAATCTGGACAAAGCGCTAGGATTACCCGCTCAGTTGCGTGTTACCGCTTCATCTAAGTTCAAGATCAAGTTCGCCAGCAGCGTGTACGCGGCCAACTCCGTAGGTTCAAAAGTGAGCGACGCCTGGCTTTGACCAAAGTTGACCAACTGTAATGCTCCGTCGCGATCATCGGCAAAGCGTTTAACGAAGCCATCTAGAGTTTTGGACAATTGCTGCAATTCAACTTCGTCGGGAAATCTCGAAAGTACAAGCAGATACATTGACGCAATTCGCGAGCTGGCAACGACAGGTGACTGCTTGAGCACGCGTTCACCAAGCGCTCGGGCGGCTTCAACATGTTGCACATCGTTCATCAACTGCAAGGCTTGCAGCGGCGTGTTGCTGCGTTCGCGCACCGGGCACAATGTCTCGCGGTTTGGTGCATCAAAGTTGCTCATGAACGGCGGCGGCGCGGTGCGTTTGATAAACCCATACAAACTGCGGCGGTAAAGATCCGGTCCATCGCTCTCTAAGTAGTAACGAGTGTTGCTATCGCCATATCCAAGCGGTTCCCAAATGTTGGGCGGTTGATAGCCATTAAACCCAGGGCCGCCCAAACGAAGATTCAATAACCCACTGGCTGCCAGCGCAGCATCGCGAACTTGCTCCGCGTCCAAGCGAATGCGCGGACCACGGGCGAGATAACGATTGGCAGGATCGGCGGCAAGGTTTTTAACGTCACAGTGCGAACGTTGCTTGAAGGCTGCGGTTGTCACCAGCATCCGAACCAGTCGTCGAACATCCCAACCCATTTCGCGGAAATCACTCGCTAACCAGTCAAGCAATTCTGGATGAGTCGGCGGAGCCCCTTGAGCACCAAAGTCATCGCTGGTTTTCACTAAGCCGGTTCCAAAAATCTGCTGCCAAAATCGATTCACGGCTACACGAGCCGTTAACGGATGTTGGTCGCTGACTAACCACTTTGCCAGATCCAATCGCGAAGCACGGCCCCCCGATGCAATCGTCAGCGGTGGCAAGCATGCAGGCGTACCCGGTTGAACGGCGGTTGCAGGCTGATCGTATTGACCGCGAGTCATTACAAATGCATCGCGAGGTTTTTCGAGCTCGCCGTATACCAAACAGACAGGAATCGAATCCTGGAGCGATACCAATTCGTTTGACGCGCGCTGCCAAGTGTCCCGCGCTTGTTGCAAATCTAAGGGCAGCGTTCTTGCAATGTGCTTCGCGAATTGACTTCGCACTTGAAACTCGGTGCCTTCAGTAGGTCCCTCGCGTTTCCCTTCCTTCAATGCACTTGCGACTTCCTTGGGAACAATGGGTATCGTTTTGCCTTTCGCAAAAGTCCACCATGCATCAATGGATGACCGTGGATCTTGGGCCGCCGGTTCGCTGCCTTTGATCGCCAATCCATCCCACCAGCAGATTCCGCCGAACTGCGCCAGCACAAATGAATCTACAAATTTACCGGGTTCTAAATTGAGTCGATCCGCGGGAATCGTCAACTTCGCCCACTCACCCGGGATGGGTAAATCGCCCATTCGAACTTGCTTATCGGAGTTGAATTCGCCGCGACCAAGTGCTTTGACGTCGCCCCATCCGAATCTTCGCTGGCCGGCATTTGTATTCAGTTCGACCATAACGCCGCGCGGTGGATGGCGTTTGTCTACCCGCAGCCAAATCTCGAGCTCGGGTTGCTGCGGCACACAGCGAGGTAATAATCCACCATCAACGCTTTCTTGGTAATAGTCCCCGAATTCCTGGCGAAGGGCTCGCTCACCCACCGGGATCGGCATCTGGTCCGCCGCTACCCATACTTCAGCGTTCCGCGATGTGTTGCGATGCGACGAGCCTAACGGCAAGTCGTCATCCAACCAAACATCGTGGACTTGCTTGCCCGCAGCATCCTGCTTCGCGATTAAGCCCGAAAAATCTTCCCACTTGGCGACGGCGGTATCCGCCGATTGTTGGAGCAACTTGTCGGCGGCGGCTTGCAGTTCCTTCAGCCTTGCAGTCTCAACATCCTGCTCAGGTGTCGACAGTGAGATTGAGGGGGGAGTGTCGATTGCGTTGCCGTCCATCGCTGGATCGGAGTTGCTGTAGTAAAACGCATACAGCGAATAAAACTCTTTGGCCGAAAGCGGATCGTATTTGTGATCGTGGCAAACCGCGCAGCCGGCAGTCAGTCCCATCCAAGTTTGAACTGTCGTGCTCGTTCGTTCGACAGCGTATCGAAACAGAAATTCGTCAACAATCGCGCCACCTTCACCGGTCGTTACGTTGCACCGATTGAATCCCGTCGCAATCCGCTGGCTTTTTGTCGGGTTGGGAAGCAAATCGCCAGCGATCTGTTCAACCGTAAAATCTTTGAACGATTTGTTTGTGTTGAACGCATCCACGACCCAGTCGCGATAAGCCCAAATCGAACGCACGTTGTCCAAGTGCAGTCCATGGGTGTCGCCATATCGCGCCACATCTAACCAATGGCGGGCCATCTCTTCGCCAACCTGTGGCATTTTCAAATAGCGGTCGACCATGTTCTCATAGGCGATCGGCGAACTGTCGAGTAAGTAAGCGTCGATTTCACTGGTCGTCGGTGGCAAACCCGTTAGCGTAAAGGCAACGCGACGAATCAATGTCGGCTTGTCCGCTTCCGGTTGAGGTGACAGATTCTTAGCGAACATACTGGCGGCTAAAAACTTATCGACTGGATTTGCTTGCCAATTAATCGGTGCCTCAGCGACTTCGGGAATATTAGGACGCACAATAGGCTCGAATGCCCAGTGGCTTTGATAGTTCGCGCCCTGTTCGATCCACTTT
>JANNNN010000959.1:0-2001 GCA_031398555.1 Planctomycetia bacterium
CCCGGCGTGGGCCACGACAGTTGGACTCAGACCTATGCAAACGATGCGACTCACAATTGGCTGTTTGCGCAACGCCGGATTCAAGCCAAGCCCGAGGCCGATAAATCGGAGGCAAAGAAGCCTTAGACGACACGCGCGGCACAGCATTTCCAACAACTTGCGAAATCGCAGTGCAGGTAGCCTTGGAAGTTGCTTGCGTTACGCGTACGATTGTGTGCAGTTGCTTGATTCGTCGGGTTCGTCTGATTCATCTGGCAACTTTCATTCAACACCTGCCTGACAGTGGCTCTCGCGAGGGGGAGCCGTGAACCTGGTCAGGACTTAAGTGTAGCAGCCATAAGCGGGGTACTCTTGTGCGAGGGCCTCTGACGGGCAGGTGTTTAAGATTCGTATACTTTCGTAAAAAACCGGTCGCAGCACGCTTGGTAGCTGGTTTCGTCGGAAACCGGTCGCAGTAAGTGTTAGTAAGCACTTCATCCGGTTTCTCACGAAACCAGCTACCAGACACACAGACCGATGGTTTTTCCATCCCCGATGCGTAACAATCTTTTACCGCATCCAACCCGCCACACTCTCACTCTCTCGGAGTTCCCATTCATGTTTTCGCGACACTTTCTAATTGCTTTGTTCATCATGGTGACCTGCACTTCACAGCAATCTCGCGCACAAGAGAAATGTCGTGTCTATCTGGGAACTTACACCGGCCCTGAATCCAAAGGGATTTACCAATGCGAACTCAACTTGAAAGACGGTTCGCTTTCGCCAGCGACATTGGCTGGTGAATCCAGCAGTCCGTCCTTTCTAGCGTTTCATCCCAACAAGAAATTTTTATATGCGGTCAACGAATCCGACGCGATGATCAGCGGGTTTGCCATTGATGCTTCTTCCGGCAATCTAAAGTTTCTCAATGCCCAATCTTCGCAGGGCGGAGCACCCTGCCACTTGATCGTGGACAAAGCTGGAAAGAACGTGCTCGCTGCAAACTACAGTGGCGGCAGTTGCCTTTCGATACCCATTGATGCGGACGGCAAGCTAAGTGGGTCGTCTTCTTTCCAGCAGCATGAAGGACCAAAGAAGAATGGCCATTCCATTCACTTGGATCAAGCCAACAAGTTTGCGCTGTGCTGCGACCTAGGGTTGGACAAAGTTATCGTTTACTCATTCGACGCGAAGACCGGAAAGCTTGCTTCACACGGTGTCTTCGACGCGGCGAAGGGAACAGGCCCCCGTCACTTCGCTTGGTCAGCCGATGGCAAGCGAGCTTACATTAACGGCGAGTCCAATATGACGATCATTGCGTGCGATTACGACGCCGATAAGGGAATGTTAAAGCAAACGCAAGTTCTTTCGACATTGCCAAGCGAAGTCGCACGCAACGGGGGCAGTACTGCTGAGACCGTTGTGCATCCGTCGGGCAAGTTCGTCTATGTTTCGAATCGCGACCCCTACAATTCCATTGCGATTTTTTCGATCGATGCTAAGTCCAGTGAACTGAAAGCGGTCGGCCATCAAAGTGAAGGGATCAAGACGCCTCGCAACTTTGCCATCGAACCGACTGGGCAATACATGTTAGTTGCCAATCAATCCGGTGGAAACGTGATCGTGTTCCGCATCGATCCATCCACCGGCCAACTGACTCCTACCAAGTCCAGCGTCAAAGTTGCTAACCCAGTCTGCGTACGGTTCATGACGATGTAATCGCGGCTTAAACTTCCAAACACTCTTTGCATCATAACTCTGCGGTCTTCTAGTGCTTTGTCCAAGTTAGATTTTAGGGTTTGTGGTTAGCGACCATCTATATGTGAGCGTCAGATTAAAAACGGGAGAACGAGGCTCTGCCGAGCAGGACTTGACGTAACAAACAAACAGACTTGACTGTACTTGTGAACGTGAACAAGTATCCGTGAGTTTTTCATCAAAGTGATGGGCGTCTGTAGGTACAGCCCGAGTCTAACGGGCTGTGGAGACTTGCTCGGCAGAGCCTCGTTCTCCCGTTCCATG
>JANNNN010001002.1:0-4477 GCA_031398555.1 Planctomycetia bacterium
CGTATTGATCGGAGATCACCTTGCTTGGATCGATAATTGCGTCCAGCATATCGGTTGGTGAAAATTTCTTACCGGCCGTGGAGAGATCGGGGCCAATCGACCCGCCTTCGCCGCTGATACGATGGCATTTTGCACACGAACTCGCGTGATACAAATTGCGGCCCGCATTAAAATTAGGCTTGAACTCAGCCTTGTTGACTGTGGCCAATGCCTCAGTGGTTGTCCATTTTCGGCCCGGTCCTGTTGCAGGTTTGGAATCGAACGGCGCCGCGATCAGTGACTTGCCAATGATCGGTTCGAGCACAATCAGTTCTGCGGGTGAACACGAAGCCAGTGCATCATCGCGGAATTGCATCAGGAATTTTGCATAACTGTTGCCACCCGGCTTCTTCGCCGCTTCGATGAAGAACTCGAAATATCTCCTATGCTGCGCTAGCGTCCAACCTGACTTGACGTTGCGAAGCATGAAAGCGAAATGGATCGCCCGCGACGGTGGCATGTCCGACAGCATTTTACCAACGGTGCCACCATATCCTTCGTTGCGAGTTATAAGATAGCCCCAATCTGGAATCGGTTCTGGCCCAAGGTTCCCCATTAATTCGAGCGTTTTGGCGACAACACCGGGCGACTTCAAATAGACAAGTAACTGCACCAACTCGGCGTTAAGTGCATATGTCTTGGCCGGGTAAAGCGAGTCGAGTCGGCGGGCCAGTTTTTCACGCCACGCATCACTCGGCTCGCCGAGTCGGGCAAAGGCAACTTCCAAAGTTCGCAACCAAAAAAGTTGTTCGCTTTCAGGTAACGCTTCTAAACCGACTGATGAGATTTTCTCGACGATTTTTTCGAGATCATCTTTTGTGCCTTGATGAGCCATCGCGAGCATTGCATTCAGCGTCGCTTTTGTACTTTTGGTTGCATACGCACCATCTCGCCACTTGGAAATTGGCTGATTCTCAAGGGCCACCCTGGCCGCAAATCGAATGAAGCGATCTTCATGTCCGATGTTATCCATGATCAACTTTAAATCACCATTCGTATTACCATGAAAGGTTTCCAATCGATGACGCAATTCACGCAGCTCGGCGCCGCGAGGCTCAGGCATTGTCGCCGGTGCTACGGACTGGTTACCGTAATAGGTGACGCGGTATAAATCAGACTGAGTACCTCGACCTCCAGCCGCGAAATAAAACGCTCCATCATTACCAATCACTGCGTCGGTAACAGGTAAGGGTGTTCCAGTAACAAAGTCAGCTTTCGTACCGCGGTAGCTTGAACCCTCAGGTGTTAGCTCGACCGAGTAAATCGTGCTGTAGGTCCAATCAAGAATGAACAGCGATCGTTGATACTTTTCAGGGAATTTGGCACCGGAGCCGAAAACGACGCCGGTAGGCGAACCCGGTCCAATATCCACGACGGCGGGTAATGAATCTTCGTAGTAGGCTGGCCATTTTCCAGTTCCACTCCGCCATCCAAATTCGCTTCCGCTGGTCGCATGGCAAACCCGTGTCGGACGATACCAGGGTGAACCAAAATCCCATTCCATATCCGCGTCGTAGGTGAACAGATCTCCTTCGTTGCTGAACGCGATATCGTACTGGTTACGATACCCCATACTGAAAACGTTCCAGTTCGTGCCACTCTCGTCGACATTACAAATCCATCCACCGGGGGCGAGAATGCCCGCTGCGTGCCCGTTGGCGTCCCAACGTCGAGGCAAGAGGTGGTCTTCGTTCCAATTCTGAGGCATTCGGCTGCCCGCTATTTTCTGTGGTAGTTTCGTATGATTGCCCGCCGCTATGAACAATGACTTCCCGTCGGGGCTAAGAACGACGGCATGCGGCCCGTGTTCGCCACCGCCGGGGACAAACATGCAATGTTCATCACTGTCGACAAGTCCATCGCCGTTCGTATCGCTTTAGCGGTGCAGGCCGGACTTGTCCCCACCATTTTCGACAGCGTACTAAGAATCAAAAGCCCACAGTAGCCCCTGCGCTCCGCTTAAATTGACTGGCAGTTTTTCGACAGTCGTCGGCTTAGTCTCATTTCCGGGAGTAATCAAAAATAGGCCAGCTCCACCTTGATCACTCGCAATCAAGCGGCCCTTGGGATCAGTCGCCAGTGAAACCCAGGATCCCATTGCACGGGGAACGTGAAATATCCGTTCTATTTTAAAGCCTGCAGGCACTTTGGCATTGGTCGCCAATTCGGGCATGAACTCACCGCCATTGCCGCTACCGAACGCAGACAACAACGCTTCGCCGTCGACGCTGCTGGACCAAGGTAGCTGGCTGTCACCCAACTTGCCAATCACTTTTACATTTGACCACGCCTTGTCGTCAAAACCGTTCGTCCGCCATCGGCCCTCAGCTTTTTTGCTTCCTCGCCAAGATTCATTGCTACCGATCTCGATGGTTGTTCCGTTCTCCAGCGTTACAACGAGCAATGCGACTAAACCAGCTGGACCACCATCATTGTGGGCTGTAAAACCGATTACGTTCTTCCCTTTTTTCAACCGATTGCCGACTTCGGCAGTGGACAACTGAGCCCATTCATTAGCCGACGTCACTTTTTTATCATTGATAAAAACGTCGCATTGATTGTCTGCCGTCGCGGCCAGCAACGCTTGCTTGACCTCCCCCTTTAATTCGAACTCGTAACGAATAGCAATGTCGTTGGCGCTGGCGTCTGGTAGCCAAATCCAGCTAGGAAGCGAGTTCAGTTTTGGAAATGGTTTCTTGGCATCATTTTGCCCGAATAAATTCGGCGAAATGCTGTAGAGAAGGATTGTGAAGAGTGCAATGAATCGCGGCATGGATGGCGCTCCGGTGGGGTCTTGAAAAGTTAAGGAAGGCGGGAAGGTTTATTGCCTTTTACAAACGCGAATGCGTCAGCGAGGGGGAGCCCGCTCTGATATTCTGCCTTAGGTACCTCGTGGATGTTGCCACCAAGGTAAACTCCTAGTCTTCTTGCGGGTCTCCCTCGCACCACGCATTCGGGTTGGTGAAATGGTGCTACGTAAGAACACTCGATTCAGGGTAATGACCTCCGGATTTAGGTCTCTTTCAATTAAAACAAAGCAGTCCACGCGTCTTTGTTTTACGTCGAAAGATTTTATCGCCACAGCAAACGTATACGTAACTTAACTCGGGGCCGGAAAACTCAACGCTCACGAGGGGCTTGGCTTGAGGCGATGCGATCACGCCGCACAGTCGACCGGTCGGATCGAACATCTGCAAGCCCACACCGCTGGTCACGTAGTATCTTCCCGCGGAATCGGTTGCCATGCCGTCGCCCTTGCTTGGCAGCGCAGGCACTTTGGATTGTCCTGGAACACTGGCTTGAGTTGGCAATCGCATCGACATGTAAGGCTCGCTGAACTCAAGCTTCCCGTCTTTAGCGATTCGCCAAGTCCAAACATACTCGCCACCGTAATCACTAACGGCGACTGTTTCTTGATCGAGTGAAAGGGCGATTCCGTTTGGTTTTGATGGGCCAGTTCCGACTTTAACTGGTGGTTGACCAGGAGCGATGTAAGTAACTTGCGCTTTGCCAGTTTCCGTAAAATAGATTCCACCTTTTGCCGTGACAATTAAATCATTAGGTTCGACGTCCGTAGCGATGATTTTCATTTCACCACTTTTTTCGAATGCGACAATCCTTCCAGGCTTGCCACCTTGGCACGCATACAACTGGCCATCGGGACCAAACTGCATGCCGCTTATCCGAGGCGCGTTGTTAGCGAATACGGAAATTTTTCCGTCAACGGTAGCTTTGTTGATCGTGTCCCCTTTGGAAACATCCGCAAAGTAGAAATTGCCCTCGGCGTCGGTCGTTGCTCCATCCGTAAAGCCATAACCCTCTGCAACGACAGTCCAGCCTTCGCCATCGATCAGCACGTCCGATAGTGCCATGTCTTGAGCCAGCGAGTGGCAGTTGATCAGTGACGACGTGGCGGCAAAGCAAAGTGCAAGTGCGATTGTTCTCGAATACGATTGACTGTGACGCAGCATCATTTGGCTCCTTTCGCATCGACGGCTTGGACGCCAGGATAATCGCGCCAAGTCCAGCGTAGCATCTCGGGAAGAATGGCTGCTCCGTGTTTAGCATTGTGGGCTTCGGTTCCCATTTCGAAACGATAATCATATCCGCTGAACTTTAGGGCTGCGGCCATTTCGCGATTCGCCAACGGCCAGTTTCCATGCAAATTGTCTAGGTCGTTTTCACCATCCTGCAAAAAGATCCGAATCGGTTTTTTCTCAGTCTTGCGAATCAGAGCGTGATAGACATGCCCACCGCGAATGTTTGTAAAACTGCCCACGTAACTAAGCACTTTGCTGAACACGTCCGGTCGCTCCCAAGCGACAGTGAATGCACAGATGCCACCGGAGCTTATGCCAGCGATGGCACGGCCCTCGGCTTTGTCCGTCAGTTTGTATTGCTTACCCACTTCAGGCAGGATTTCTTCAAGTAAAAATCG
>JANNNN010001010.1:0-1012 GCA_031398555.1 Planctomycetia bacterium
AATCAAGCTGGGCTTTTTGCTGACTTTCACGCGAACCGCCATACGTTCATCACCAACTTGGAAAAAGGAGGAGTTTCACCCAAAACGGCGCAGACTTTGGCGAGGCACTCCGACATCCGTTTAACGATGAACGTGTACACGCATACTAACCTGTCGGACATGGTTGAAGCTGTTGGTAAGCTGCCTAGTTTACGATCAGATTCCGTTCTTCCAGCAGTCGAAAAACCACCGGTCAAGACAAGCAGAAAGGAGGCAAGAAAGGCTAAGTGGAAAGAGAAGTTGCAGCGCCTGGGTAGCATTTCTGTGGCCGAGCATGGCAACTCAAGGCAGTTACCGTCAGAAGGGGTAGATGCTCGAACGACGCGAAACGATGAAGGCGGTGGTCGTAAGTCGTTGCCAGATAGAGACTTGGCAGAAGATGACGGGGCATGTCATTCAAAATCAAAAGTACACCCGGAGAGGTTCGAACTCCCA
This sequence comes from Planctomycetia bacterium, assembly GCA_031398555.1. Taxonomy (GTDB): domain Bacteria; phylum Planctomycetota; class Planctomycetia; order Pirellulales; family Pirellulaceae; genus Aureliella. The sequence goes on from JANNNN010001010.1 coordinate 475, forward strand.
ACCCTCGGTTCCGAAGACCGATGCTCTATCCAGTTGAGCTACGGATGCAGACATGCTTTCAATTCACTCATTCTAGCGAATTATTGCGGGAGAACCAGAATGGTTGGGGAAATTTTTGCTGTTGGCTTGCAAGCGGGCGGGTTCAGAAAGCTGGGTAGTGGGATAGGATGTTATCCTGATAGGCTAAATGTCCTTGGGCTGTGCTGTGTCAAGCGGCTTCGGACATTCTATTCTGATCTTTTCTGTTTTTTTTAGGAATCAATTGAGGATCAATTCATGCGGAAGCTATCCGGATTTTGCATCGCGTTAGTGGCAATCGTGACAGGGACTAGAGTTGTGGCAACGGAACCTGGGGATGGTAAGGGTGTTTCGGGAATCGAGCTGAAACACATCAGCAAAATAATCTCGCCTGGGCAGGACTTTTACGAATATGTAAACGATGGTTGGCTGAGGTCGACGGAGATTCCGTTAGACCGGTCGAATTATGGCTCGTTCTCCGTCCTCGAAGATGATACGAAAGCTGCAATTCGGACTTTGG
>JANNNN010001022.1:0-3385 GCA_031398555.1 Planctomycetia bacterium
TCTTCGCGAAGAGCGTCCGACTTGATTCGCGTGTTGGTGATCGGGGACCCAACCTACACTACGGAATTCGTCCAAGAAATGGCTGCGAGAGGCTGGTCTATAGCTTCCTTGCCAAGTGCAAGGATCGAGGCGGAATCCATCGAGCAGGCCTTCCGGCAGTTGAACGACGAGATGGCAGGTGTTGTCGAATTCGAAATCACCGCGCTGATTGGCAGGAAAATCTCGACGGATGACATGCGTATGTATCTGCGTGAATCGGGTTATGACCTTATACACTACGCTGGACATGCTTTTTTCGATAAGCAAGATCCTGATGGAAGCGCCTGGGTACTCAGCGACGGCTTGCTGCACGCACGTGAGATTCGTAACACGTTGGCTCGGTCGGAACAGCCGCCGTGGCTGATTTTTGCAAACGCTTGCGAAGCGGGAATGGACGATGCTGGACCAGGTGCGCAGCCAAATGATGTGACCGGCTTGGCTACGGCCTGTATCAATTATGGTGTTGCCGCATACATTGCTCCGCTGTGGCCTGTAGATGATGAGATCGCGCGTTGGTTAGCGGTGGGTTTCTACCGTGAAATGTTGCGCGAACGCTATAGCGTCGGCGAATCGCTTCGACGTGCTCGAATGGCAATTTGGGACCGACTCCGCGAATCGGGAGTCGCATTGACCATGCCAGCCAAAACTGCGTTGACTTGGTCCAGCTTTGTTTTGTACGGAGACCCCACGTCGCGACTGCTACAGACCCTCTGGACACCGACAAGCGAAAGGAGCAAAAAAAAACCAACAGAAAACAAATCGGCCGCTTTGTCGCGCAGAAAAGATTTAGGTCAGAATCGGTTTCGATCGGCAACGGCTGGCCAATTGAGTTCAACCATAGATTTTCCCAGCAATTTGTTACTATCGCCCTTTGACTCAGCGACCAACGAGCGCGGCTCACGAGCAGTCGAACTTGACAAAGGGATGCGTATTGAATTGATGGAGCGCGATGGGTTGCGATTCTGGCGAACGGTAACGACCGATGCAGAGTCGCGTTCACGGACCTTTTCGCAGTTAGGAAGAATACTCGACCCTCAAAATGAAAGCGACAAGACGCGACGGACGCGACAATCGATTAGTTCCCATGTGGGCAGCGAGCGCGGCGTCATGGACTATGCCCGCGTAGTCAAGTCCTGGGTAGTGAGCAAATTCAACGGCACAGCTGGCAAATCGTTGGTCACCGACCTTGTAGCTGAGTTCGATCGCCAGCAAGTGCCAGACGAGCAACTGTGCCGATACATGAGCGCCAACGAGTGTCGAAGAGTGCGTGGTCAAAGTGTTAGAGGCAAAAGAGACCGCGGCGATGATCGCGGCGAATGGCAAAGACGCGAAAAGAGTTTTGGACAATTCGATAGAGCTCTACTGGTTTTTCACGGAACATTCTCGAAGTGCGGGCCACTCTTCAGTGACTTCGAACAATTGTTGCCCCCTGATCGACAGCATCCAGAAGAAGAGTCCGAGAGTTTGCTGAATTGGATGCTGCGACGTTATCGTGCCGTAATCGGATTTGACCACTGGACGTTATCGAAGTCACCTGCGGAAAATGCTCAGTTGTTGCTATCGCAGTTGCCAGCAACATGGCGGTCCGAACTGGGTCGCGATACGGCGGTCGAGGTAGACATTTTGTGCCATAGTCGCGGCGGCTTAGTTGCCCGAGCTTTGACGGAAAAACTGAAGCATCAAATCAAGATTCGTCGAGTCGTTATGGTGGGGGTTCCCAACGCGGGCACCGCCCTGGCAGACCCCAGCAACTGGGGCATGATGGCGGACGTCTTGGTCAATCAGGTCTGTCATGATCCAACCGGTCTGCTCGGGCGGCTAAGCAGTTTCTTATTTTATCTAATGGCACAGGGTGTCGAGCAGCAGGTGCCAGGTCTACAAGCCATGCGGCCGCTTTCCGGCGCCAATCGATCTGATCTTAACCCGTTTCTGGCGGAGCTGCAGAAGCCCAATGCGAAGTCTGATACGGAGTATTTTGTGGTCGCGTCGAACTATGTTCCCGACCGCAATTTGCTCAGTTTGCAAACTATTTTACAAGAGCTGGGTGATGCCGCGATCGACCGACTCTTTGCCGTACCGAACGATCTCGTCGTAGAAACAGCAAGTATGTGGGCGCTTGATTCCAAGTCATCTTGGAGCGAAAAGATCCAGTCGCTACCGCCAGAGAACATCCTGCTTTTCAACACACTGCGGGGCGGACCAGCAAATCTGTCTCCCGAGCTGCAATCAGGGGTACATCACACCAACTATTTTTTAAACCGAACTGTACGGGATTTCATACGAAACGTGCTAGAACGCTAGACATTCCAGTGCCCCATTGTGGGGACTACTGAAGGTGATTTGATGCTGCATCGTTTAAGCCAGCAGCTGTTTACCATTTTGACTGCAAAGTTGTCACTTCCAGAGCCGGACAAAAGCATTTTTGGGCGCGCACCTCGCCGTACTAAATACTGTCGCCTATACTTCGTTAGTGGAAAGTGCCATCCAATTTGCTGACCAAACGCGAACGCATGATAAAAATCACAAGCGAATCGATCGACCTCTCCGCTCTCCTTCCTTTGGTCAACCATCCGGATTGCGGTGCGCAAGTGATGTTCGTTGGGACGACACGTCAATGGACGGGAAAGGTCGAAACTGCTTTCCTCGAGTATGAAGCCTACGAGCAGTTAGCGCTGGTGAAGATGAATGAGCTAGAGGTTATGGCTCGCAAGCGTTGGCCCCTTAAAGTAGTGGTCATGGTGCATCGAATTGGTCGCGTAGAGGTTGCTGAGCCGAGTGTGGCGGTATTGGTTGGTAGCCCGCACCGCGCAGAGGCTTTCGAAGCGGCGAAATGGTTGATCGATGAACTCAAGCATCAAGTGCCGATCTGGAAGCAAGAACACTACGTACAGGTTTGCTCTGATCAACAAAGCTCAGAGTGGATTCACCCTACGGCGGGCAGTTGCAATTGTGAACCGCAGGCAAGTCGTGAAAGCGACCAACAACAGCAGGCCGCACAGCAATGAATGATTATCAACCGGTCTCTACCGGCACCGCGGAACCCGTCGAGCAGTTCGAAGCGCCGCGGTACTCTTTAGTCGATCGTTTTGGCCGCGTTCATCGAGCGCTTCGAATCAGCGTGACCGACGTCTGCAACATCCGTTGCCAATATTGCATGCCAGCGGAAGGTGCAACCTTTTTGCCTCAGCATCGCTTGCTCCCTTTTGAGCACATTGAGCGTTTTGCGCGATTTGTTGCCAAGTTGGGAATCAACAAAATTCGAATCACGGGCGGCGAGCCGCTCATGCGACCGCGACTGTCCGAGCTAATCAGTCGCTTGTCTAAGATTGACGGCATTGATGACCTG
>JANNNN010001102.1:0-8563 GCA_031398555.1 Planctomycetia bacterium
GGCTGGTTACGATGTGCCTCGCACGCGATTGCTTTCTTGGCTACGCGATCGCAAAGTTGCCAACCCGGTTGTGCTCACGGGTGACATCCATTCAAACTGGGTCAACGATCTGAAGACCAATTTCGATGACGCAAACGAGGCAACGGTGGGAACCGAGTTCGTCGGCACCTCGATTAGTTCAGGTGGCGATGGTGCCGAGACGCGTAAAGACACCGCTGGAGTTTTGCGAGACAATCCATTCGTCAAGTTCTACAACTGCGAGCGCGGTTACGTTCGTTGTACGGTCACTCCCGATCACTGGGAAAGTGACTATCGAGTCGTAACAAGTGTCACCCAGCCAACTTTCGAGGCTTTGTCACGCGCTAAGTTCGTTGTTGAAGCCGGACGAGCCGGTGCAACGCGAGCTTAACAAGTCTGGGCTAGTGCTTCAGCACAACTGAATTTTGGGGTAGAGGAATGCGTCAAGGGCTTGTTGATTTTTTTCTGCCACGCGAAGTTCGGTTCCGATAGTAACCCGAAGCGTCAGCGATGGGCGTCTGATCCCTCGCTTACGCTTCGGGTTACTATAAAATCAACAAGCCCTTGAGGGCTTCCGCTACGTCAATAATCACGGCTATGACATTCTAAGCCACCCACCTTTTCAGGACTTCAACGTCAACTTTGGTTGCTTGCCATCGTTCTTCGAGCCGATCATTGGGTCGGTGATCGATATGTTCCATATGCAATGAGATGGGCCCAGCGAAACCATCGCGCACAAGTATTTCCCAAAGTGGTTTCGCGCGTCCCTTTCCAAGCGGGACATTAATGGCTTTGCCATCAATCCAGTCGAAGTCTTTGGCGAACACTGCGCCGATGCGAGGACGGATCGCTTGGTAAGCAGCTGGCCAACTTTCGCTTAGTTCATGCGTTGTATGGCAAAGATCGATGGCAACCGCGATCTGCTTGGGCGCGACGTCTTGCAAGACTTCAAGCAGATCCCAAAGCGCCGCCCCTACATACGCTGCCCCTGCATGGTTTTGATACAAGGCGGTCACGCCGTTGGCTTCGCACAATTGGCCCAGCACTTTTGCTTCTCTTGCGAACTGCGCCAACTGGGGCAGGATCGGCGATTTTAAATCATAACGGTAGTACGCCATCCTCAAGTAAGGAATTTTTTCTTTGGCTAACGTTTTTAAATACTGTTCCGCTGCCGCATCGACTTTGTTCACATCGCTGGTCGCAATGATCACGCGCTGATCATATTTAGCGAGTGCTTCGCAAAAACCAGGCAACTCTGCGGCTAATTTCTCGGGTTCAATCTGTCCGTCCTTCCTCAGTGTTGCTTCCAATCCTTGAACACCGATCGCCTGCAGTCGTTTGCCGAGTTCTTCAACTGGCATGGTTTGTAGTGGCTTGGAGAACACCGCGATCGGATGAGTTTGCGATTGGGCTTGGGCGGCCATGAGGCGACTTCTAGATGGGAGGCAAGTAGTTGCCGTCGCTACAATGCCTGTAGCCAAGATCTCGCGGCGATTTAACATGTTAAAAACTTCCGAGGCTAGTGTTTTTGGAGTTTGGTTTTGTGAGCCGTCGGCGCTACTAGCTAGCCGCGGGTGTCGAAGCGGTTGACGTCCAGCATTTAGAGTTCTAATTACTATATCAGTCTCCCGCACACGCATCGACAACAGCCTTTGGCCAGTCATCTAGTTACTCATACCGTACGACTTCGGTCACCCGCGGCTAGTAGCGCCGACGGCTCATATCCTACGGCGGATCGAACCCACCACGCGAAAATGGATTGCAGCGAAGAATACGATATGACCCGAGAAGAATGCCGCGAACAGCTCCGTATTTCTTAATCGCTTGGATAGTGTACTCACTGCAGGTAGGTTGATAACGACAACTGGATCGGAGCAAGGGTGAGATGCCGCGCTGGTAAAATCGCACGCAGACGATGGCTGCGTTGGCTGGCAAGTTCCACAACCACTGCATCGAATCTGTCCTTTCTAAACCATTTGACCATCAATTCGGCAATTGGCGATCAATCTTTTTCAATAAACGATAGAGCGATTCTGCAATCGCCCGCGAGTCCGGACTCGCATCGCGGCGCGGACGGACGATAACATCTAGCCCCGTCGGCATGACCGATCGCTGGCGCCTGAAGGCTTCTCGAATACAGCGCTTCCAGTAGTTGCGAGTCGGCGACGAACCCACTTTTTTCGAAATGCTCAAGCCAATGCGGCTGAAGTTGCGATCGGTTCGGATGGCGTGAACAACTAACACGCGATCGGCTTCTACGCGACCATGATCAAACACCGCCGCGAATTCTTCGCGTCGGGCCAATCGCAACAATTTTGGAAAGCACTCGCCGTGCAAAGCTCTAGAACAATCAGTTGCAGCCGTTTTTGCGACAACGCTTTCTGGAGGTGTGCTTTTACCGGCTAAACCTAATCTACCAGATGAGTCCGGCGCGAGGCTGTTCGGTATAGAGTCGCTCGATGCGCTCAATCGCTTGTCGGGATTCATCATCGAGTTGCTCTGGAAGTTTGATTTGCAGTTCTACAAACAAGTCGCCCGCGTTACCGCTCGTGTCGCGCACGCCCTGGCCTTTTACTCGAAGTCGCTTGCCACTGCTGCTGCCTGGAGGGATCTTTAGCGACATCGTTCCACCTGGTGTTGGCAGATCGACTTTGGCACCCATGGCTGCTTCGCCCAGCGTGACAGGCAAACGCACTTCGAGGTTCTGACCAGTGCGTTTAAAATACGGATGACTGGCAACGGTGATGGTGAGCAGCAAGTCGCCGCTGGCACCGCCGTTTGATGACGGTTCGCCTTGTCCGCGCAAGCGGATCTTTTTACCCGAATCGACACCGGCTGGAATCTTAACCTGCAAACTTTCAGGTTTACCGCTGCGATGCACATTAATCGTCGCCTGACCGCCGAGCACAGCGGTATTAAACGGGACCGTAAGATCTGCAATCAAATCGGTGCCATTCACTGGGCCACGACTGCGGCCGCGGCCTGGCCTGGCCTGTCCAGCTCCACCCGTAAACTGCTTGAACAAGTCACCAAGATCGCCGCCGAACTGGAAGCCTTCTGCCCCGCCGCCCTGAAAAATATCATCGAAAGACGCACCACCTGGAGTTCCACCAGCCGAACGACCTGCGGCTACATTTTCGTACTGATCGCCAAATTGGTCGTACAGCTTCCGCTTTTCGGGGTCATTCAAGCAATCATAAGCCTGTTGGATCTCTTTGAACTTTTTTTGAGTCGCTTTGTCGTCCGGATTCAGGTCTGGATGGTACTTACGAGCCAACTTCCGATGAGCCTTCTGGATCTCTTCGGCAGAAGCTGTCCGGCTAACTTCGAGCGTTTTGTAGTAATCCTGGGCCATTGTTTGCATTTTTACTCGGTTTGGGTCTTATTTCTGACCACTGAAGTATACCGCGAATCGCCAAACTTGCAGGTATGTCAAGTTGGCCGACTTTTTCAAACCCCGCAGAGCAGCAAAACGCAGGCCAAGCCACTTGTAATGGAATTCGTGGCCGGCGCTACCAGCGTCGGCTGCTAACGCTTTCGAATGCTGTAGCATGCGCCAAAGTACTCAGCTTTTCGGATGTTAGCTGCCAGCCTCATGTTGTAGACGCTGGCAGCGCCAGCCACGGCGCAAACCACATCCGCTAGCAGATTGCAAGCAGATAAGTGGAACTGCTTTGGATAAATAATGCGAATATTGGAAAAAAATAAACTTCTACGAATCGTCAGTTTTCCGGGTAATTCAATTTGACCCAGCTGTCCAGGAGTGTTATAGTTCGATCTTAAGTAGCCATTGCTGGGCCGGCTGGATACCAACTCCGCCGGATCATTCGAAATCGACTTTAGTGACTCGGACCTGTTGATGAATCATGGAGATTCACACTACCGAGCCTCTTGCCCCCGACCCCGATTGATGCACTTGCTCTTCATGCCACAGTTGATCGATTTGGTTGGAACTTTTCAACATCGGATCGATTAGCCGCGTGACCCAAACATGAGCTTGACCAAGTGCATCGATGCCACGGCAACTCAACCCTTAGTAAATTTGTGTGTCCGGTTTTTCGAAATCGGGTACTCGAGAGTATCAACGTGTCGATTCGGTCCCGGTGGCATGTTGATTCTGAATAATCACGGGACGAGTTTCGGAGTTTGATAATGGGTAAGAAACTGTATTGCGGTAACCTCAGCTACAGCGTGCGATCAGCACAGCTTGAGCAGTTGTTTCAAGAGTTCGGAAATGTTGTTAGCGCGCAGGTGATCGAGGATCGCGATACTGGTCGCAGCAAGGGTTTCGGCTTCGTCGAAATGTCGACTGAGCAAGAAGCAACTGCAGCGGTCAATGGTCTCAACGGCCGTGATCATGACGGTCGCAGTCTTCAGGTCAACGAGGCACGTCCTCGTGAAGAACGATCTGGCGGCGGCGGCGGTTACGGTGGCGGCGGTGGTGGCGGCGGCGGCAGCCGTGGCGGTGGCGGTGGTGGCGGCGGAAGCCGTGGTGGTGGTAGCGGCGGCGGTGGCGGTGGACGCGATCGCTGGTAGTCTACCAACTCGCTAACGCTGAGTTGAAGTATCTAAGCCAACAGTGCAGGTTGGTTTGCCCGCCTGCACACTGTTGAGCATTCCTGAAATTGGGCGTACTCGGCTGCCTGTCATGACTGACACGCCTGATTTCTGATTTTCTATCTTCCAAGTGAACTCCAGGCATTGAGTTTCTTGACTTGGACTATAGGCCTCGCGAATGTGTGACCGCAATCGCTTTCCACAATTACGCCGAGCCGTCTATGCGAAACTCATCTCGTTCGTCCTCTCCCTGGCTAGACGATAACGATGATACGCACGCTCATAAAAAACCTGGAAAATCTTCCGGAAGACCTGCTGGCAAACAACCTGGCAAAGAGGTCAACGCAAAAACCTCGCCTGAATCAGAACAGACTCGAAAACTTGCTAAACGCGGCTTGAGAATCGGCCGATCACCTGTCGGTAAAGCTGTCTTCGCAACTCGCCGAATCTTCGACGGAACCTGCATCGGCGAAATCGAAGGGGAAGTTATTTCCGATGATGAGTACCGAAGCCGCTATGCGTTTGATCTCGAAAATGGAGCCCAGCTAGAGCCCGCACCTCCCTTTCGTTTCGTCAATCACTCCTGCGAGCCCAACTGTGCGTTCGATCTTATCGGAGTCGACCACATCGACCAACCGAACTCGAGCACCGTTCGGAAGCTGTTGATGTTTGCGATCAACGACATCGAATCGGGCGATGAGTTGACTATTGACTATAACTGGCCCGCGTCATTTGCAATTCGCTGCAATTGCAAGGCACCTAGTTGTCGCGGCTGGATCGTAGGCAAAAAGAGCCTCGAGCGACTCCAGCAACCCGTGGATTCTGATCTCAGCCACGAAAGCGCTTAACCGTGGGTCGCTCTTGAGCAAATGCTGATGAAAATTCTATTTCTGCACGGTTTGCATTCAGTTCCTGGTGGCGTCAAGCCAACTTATTTGCGAGATCATGATTGCGAAGTTATCAATCCATCACTCGATGACGACGATTTTGATGCCGCCCTGCGCACTGCACAATCTGAGTACGACTTGTATTCTCCCGATGTGATCGTTGGATCTTCTCGCGGTGGTGCGGTTGCACTGAATATCCGTTCGGGCAATACGCCGCTGGTATTGCTTTGCCCAGCTTGGAAGCGGTGGGGGAGCGTCACACGACTGAAATCCAATTCGATGATTTTGCACAGTCGATTGGATGATGTGATTCCATTTGCGAACAGCGAAGAATTGGTCGCCACCAGTAAACTGCCAGCGGAAACACTGGTCGAAGTCGGTAGCGATCATCGGCTGGCCGATGATACGTCGTTGACGGTCATGCTCTGGGCCTGCCAAGTTCTAGCAGCCAACGAACCTCTTCCCTGGTTGGATGATGTCGAATCTGGAGGCTCATCCGAGCATCGCAAAGGAGTGTCGCAAGAAGAGGCGAGCTATATCTGTGACGCGTGCGGCGAAGAAATCGTCATTCCGCTCGATCTCACAGAAGGAAGCAGTCAGCGGTATGTTGAAGACTGCCCCGTGTGCTGTCGGGCGAGCGTCATTCATGTCGAGATTGACGAAAACGGCAACTCCCAGGTGTGGGCCGAACCCGAGCAGGATTATGACTGAAGACTAGAGCCATTTTTACTTTTGCTTTGATCATGGCCGCCCCTGGAGGAATTATAGGAAGCGGTTGTCTGAGTGGTGTGGAAACGGTAAAAAAACATATCGACACTGGTACACCGTGCACTCGGTGAGGTGTACTAGTGAAACCGCTCATGTGTCGCCCGCCGGGCTTTAATCACACTGACTACAAACCGGTGACTCACGTCACCGGCAGAGATTTGTCGCCCGCTGGTCTGAATGCATAAGCGTCTATCGGTCAAAGATTTTCTTCAGAGCGTAGATGGTTGTCGCGCGACCGGCTCGGGCGATGGAAGTGGTAAGCGGAATCTTTTTTGGACAGACCGCAACACAATTCTGTGCGTTACCACAGTCTTGAATGCCTCCTTGGCTCATCAGTGCTTCGAGCCGCTCGTCACTTAAGTTGCCGCCAATTGGATGCGAATTGAAAAGCATCGCTTGGCTAATTGGAGCTGCTCCAAGGAAGGCGGCATCATGCACTTCATTCTTGCGAGTCTCAAATTGCTCATCGGTTTCGCCGGGGCGACGATGGACTTCAACCTTGGTGTATTGCGGACACGCTTCCATGCAGCAACCGCAAGTCATGCATTCGCTCAGCGGATAACTCTGTTCCTGTTGCTGACGAGGAATTCGCGGACCGGCTCCCATATCGAAATAGCCATCCACTGGCACCCAAGCCTTGACTCGCTTCAAGCCTTGAAAAATTCGCGAGCGATCGACCATCAAATCACGAATGACCGGATACTTAGTCATTGGCTGCAATTCGATCTCGTCACTATTGTCTTCGAGCAATCGGTCGACGAGTGCCGAACAGCTTTGTCGCACCTTGCCGTTAACAACCATGGTGCAAGAACCGCAGACTTCTTCCAAGCAACCGCAGTCCCAAGCAACAGGCGCGACTTTCTGGCCATCTGCAGTCGAGGCCTGAGCCGCGATGCGCTGCAGTACGCTGATAACGTTCATATTCTCTTCGTAGCTGACCTGATGACGCTCCCAGTACGAAGGTTGTCCTGGTCCATCTTGGCGTAAAACACGAACGTTAACCTTGGCAGGCTTGCGCGCCGATGTCGCCGAATGATCTTCGTGCCCAGATTTGTGTCCTGAAGTCGTCATAGTCTTATCCTGATTGAATCTGTTGATTCTTGACAGTAAAAATTTATCAGCGCTTCGTGCGGCAAAAGTGTCGCCTTTTCGCTCCGCGAAAGTAGCGTCTTCCTCACTTTTGCGGAGCGAGAGTCAACACTAAAAACGACATGATGCTAAGCCTTCACTACATACTCTTTTGGCGAAGAGGGTTGCTGCTTCTTCGCGCTGCGTTCTTTCCAAACTTGCTCAATTACCTCAGCACCGACTAATCCGTACAGTCGCGGACGCGGTGGGATGCTCGATGTATCGACATCTTCGTAGGTAATTTCGGGATGATCGCCTTTCAATGTAGCGATTGAGGACTTGAGGAATCGTTTGTTGTTTTCCTCAAATCGGTCGCACCACGTTTCCGCTTCTTTGCGGCGTGAAGCCGGATCTTCTTCCTTGAGACTTGGCATCGAAAAATCGGGTTTGAAGTGTGCGCCACGAGATTCATCCCGCATACGAGCACCTTTCAAAATGGACTTCGCCACCGGGAACATATCCTGAAGGGCTTTGGTGAAGATCAAATTCTGGTTCGTCCAGCTTCCCGTGTCGCTCAGCGAGCTTGCCAAGGCGCGCTTGTGCAGTTCGTCGACTTTTTCGTAGGCTTCATCCAACTGAGCGTTGTTACGGACCACAGTTGCAGCCCGGGTCATGACATCCCCCAATTGTTCGTGGATCAGATAGGGATTCTCGCCCCCACTGCTGTTGATCAAATCACGCTGGCGACCTTCTTGTTTGGCGATTGCGCCTTGAAACAAGCTGGCGGGTAAATCAGTCGCTGATTTGCCAAGGCTATTCATATACGTCTGGATGCCGGGGGCAGTGAATAAGCCGCTGAAGATACAACTTAGCAACGAGTTCGCACCCAAGCGATTCGCGCCGTGATATTGGTAATCGCACTCGCCTACCGCGTATAAACCTTTGACGTTGGTCATCTGGTTATCGGGATGCGCGGGAGTCAGACCGCCTTCAGCGTTTTTGGCATAACCGGCCCACAGTCCACCCATCGAATAGTGAACGGCTGGGAAAATCTTCATCGGAACTTCGCGTGGATCTACCCCTTGGAACTTTTCGTAAATCTCGAGGATACCGCCCAGTTTGCGATCCAATTCGGCGCGAGCGATGTGGGTCAGGTCGAGATAAACGCACATGCGTCCCGCTTCGACACTGAGACCTTCGTTTACGCAGATGTTAAAAATCTCGCGAGTTGCGATGTCACGCGGTACTAAATTACCGTACTTTGG
>JANNNN010001119.1:0-2785 GCA_031398555.1 Planctomycetia bacterium
ATCCGCAGCCAAATTCTTGACGTAGGCGGCGATGGTCTTTCCCGACCGGATCATGTCCCAAAACAGTCGAAACACGGCCCGCGGCATATCTGGGTGGCGGATAATGCTATGCGGCGACCCTACCAGTTCGTCTAACCTTAGTCCAGCAACCCGCGCAAAGACTTCGTTACCATGACAAACGACGCCCCGGCTGTCGGTGGTAGAAAAAAATAACTCATGAAGCTTAAAGTCCCGTTCTTCGTTCAGCAATCGTGCACTCAACCGTTCCGCCATGATCTGCCCTCATTTGGATAGTGTTCACCACACAAATGTAACTCGCAGACAACTTACAGGACAAAGCTGTCCTATTAATAATCGACAATATTGGGGCTTCGCTACCGGTTAGATCAAGCGAACGGAATAGTCGGTCTATGGTGGTTCACAGCAAACCTTATTCTTGGTGGCACGTTCTGAGTACGCCTTGGGCTTAAGGCACTTTGTCCTTTTGGCAGATTCACGACTCGCCAATTGCTTTGGGGTCGCGAAGACTTTGCGGAATGCGTTGCAGCTTGCCATTGCGATCAATCACCGCTAGCGTGACCGCGCCACTAACGATTCGCTCCCCAGCTCTTTCGACCCGATAGCTCTGCTCGATCTTGACTTCTGTCATACGGTCGACCGACACATGAATATCCAGTATATCGTCATACCGAGCCGGCTTGTGGTACTCGCAAGCGACTTTGACCACGACCACAAACATGCCGCTCGTTTCAAAGTCTCGATAGTTGCCACCATCGGCCCGAAAAAGGTCAGTTCGCGAAATTTCAAAGTAACGCAAATAGTTGGCGTGGTGAACAAAACCCATGGGGTCACATTCGTCATAGCGAACGCGGAGTTGCGTGGAGTGCGATTTAAGCATTGGTAAAAGGTTTAAACGATTTCATGTTTCAGTCAAAACAAAAGTTTGGTTTATTCAATGAATCGCAATGTACCTTCTAGTTTCAGTGAGTCGACGGCGGTGGCGAGCGTGATGTCGGCGGATTGCATGAGAGCGATTAAAGACATGAGGACTGCAATCTCTTGCTCTGCGGCTTCTTGTGAGTGGCCTTTGTCGAGCATGTTTTGGGCAACTAGTTGAGCTTGATTGTCAGCAAGAATTTCACCCAACGTTGGAACTTCGAGAAATGCGACTGTGTTTTTCTTAGGCTGGCCTTCGTCATTTTTAAGGGACGCGGGAACCTCAGCATGGGCTAGGTCGGTGGCCAATTGTTTTGAGCTCGACAGCACCATACGTTCACCAGCGAAAACGAGCGAGGGTGAGAAATTAAAATTGATTCTGGCTTTCGAATCCTCATCGTTAGATTCTGGAACGTAGGTTGCCGCGATGAGTTTCATTTTATCCGACGACTCCATCGCGAGATCCAGTTGCGGTTGGCCGTTCATTGCCCCGATGACATTGATGAAACCAACAAAGCTTTGGAACACGCGACGGAGCTGCGGTACAGTCGTTTCTGGCTCTCGTAGTCGAGCGACGATGGCGAAAGCGGGCAACTTGATGGCCGGTTTGACTACGAAGTCCTCGGGGTTTTGACGCGTAGCAACGAATTGCAATTCGGGATAAAACGATCCAAGGATATCTTCACCAAAATCTTTGCCGGAAAAAAAAGTCGTAAGCTGGCCATCAGCTTGAGCGAGTTGATCGTTGGCTTTGTCGGTCATCAGATCGCCAGCACGAAGCCACATTTGCGAAAAATCTCGGTAGGTACTAAGTGTGAAGATGCTGTCCAGCAGGACAAGCGGCTCTTGGGCTTGCCCGCTATTGTCAGGTCCGAAATAGTACTCACGTCCGCCGGTCCATTTTGCGTTGTGCGGCGTGCGGATCGACAACTGCATCTGTGTATTACCCATCGAAAGAGCGGCAGTGCTATAGGGCGTATTTTTAAGATTGCTTACCAAACCGCCAAAAAGCATTTCAGCGAGGATGTTGTCGGTTCGACCACTGTACAGATCTTTCATCGATCCGGAATCGCGAATTGTCGCGATGTCCGTGTATGACCAAGCAGTGAAGGATTCCGGTTTGGTAGCGACTGCCGCGATGAAGTTGTCTTGCTTGGCGAGCGTCTCACTTCCGCCGTCGAGATGCTGATCAATGATTCGTTTCGCAAGACCATCTTTGTTAGTGACGAGCAACCATGCATCGAGAGCGGTCAATGTCACTCCGTTAATTTCGTAGGCGGTCAAGCCACGATATTCGGCCTTCTTGATTGGATCCGGCTTTCCTTGCGAAGCGACTTGAATGGCTTGAAAGACGGCTTTACGAAGGTTGATAAGTGTGGCAAGGTCTTTGGATTTGATCAGAACCGCTGCACCTTGTGACTTGGCATCAAAGGCAAAGTAGATGCCACCAGCGCCGATCGCAGCCAGTGCTTCATTCCAAGGCATTCCCATGTGGCCCTCGAACAGACCGACGCCAAGTTGAAATTTTAGAATTTCCGGAGACTTGATCGCTTTCCGGTAAGCGGGTACCTGCTCGATCTTCGAGCGGAGTGGATGTTTGAGCACAAGCTCTAACAATTTCGGCGGGTCAGGTATCTCGGCATAAAGCACTGTGGAATCGGGAAACAGCTGTGCAGCGGTTTTTTCTTGTGCGCTTGCCGAAGCAAGAAATATTGAAAGCAAGCCGCTAGCGAAGACGAATTGGTAAGCGATGCGTGTAGATTTCGACATGACGCGGAGTTCCGGGTTTTGTGAGCCGACGGCGCTAGCCGCGGGTCTCGGAGTTGTGCGGTTTGAATTGTTCACTGTC